>JAGOHT010000062.1 GCA_017996055.1 Alphaproteobacteria bacterium | reverse complement strand
CGCATCGCGATACTCCCGGATAACGTTGTTGACGAGCCGCACCTGCGGCCGCTGCCCGAATTCCAACATGGTCTGGCCAATTTGCAACAAAACGCCATGCAGTTCGCCACCGCGCACGTAGACCTGCATCTCATCTGGCATGCCAATTTTCTGCAAATTAAAATCCTCGATGATGGCCCCGGTATGGCTGCCGCCATTCTCGACCGGGTCGGCGAGCCTTATATCTCTTCACGAACATCCCAAGACGGGCATATGGGGCTAGGCATCTTCATCGCCTTGAATCTCTTGGAGAAAACGGGCGCCACGGTGAAGTATGACAATTTGCCGCAGGGTGGCACGGCAACGATTGTGACGTGGCAGGATGCCGCAGCTTTGGGCATAATCAAGTCTTGAAGGTATAACACATTGAGGATCAGCCATGGCGGCACCGGCACACACCTACCAATTCACCACCAATGCCAGCCGCGGGCTGCTGCTTGTCGATGACGACGAAGCCTTGCGCACCCGCCTCGCCCGCGCCATGCAGCGCAAAGGTTTTGATGTTATAGCTGTCGGAAGTGTCAGCGAAGGCAAAGAAGCCGCGCGCCAAACTCTGCCGCCTTATGCGATATGTGATTTGCGCCTGGAGGATGGTAGTGGGCTCGATGTTGTCGAGACATTGCGCGCCGCACGCCCCGATGCGCGTATCGTGATGCTGACCGGTTATGGCAATATCGCGACCGCAGTCGCTGCGGTAAAAAAAGGCGCGCTCGATTACCTATCTAAACCTGCTGATGCAGACGCGGTCGAGGCCGCCTTGCTAAGCGATGGCCGTGCCTTGCCGCCCGTGCCGGAAACGCCGATGTCCGCCGACCGCGTTAAGTGGGAACATATTTTGCGGGTATTTGAGCAATGTGATCGTAACGTATCTGAAACCGCCCGTCAGCTTCAGATGCACCGCCGTACGCTACAGCGTATTTTGCAAAAACACGCACCGCGCGAAGCTGGTATCATGCCGGAGGATGGTGACGAGGATTAATTGGTCGCTTTGCGCTCTTTGCGCTGGAGCATCCGATCAACCTCACGCCCCTGAAACATGACGATATCAAGCGTCTGACCGATGCGGATGGCGTCCGGGCTATCGCAGCGGCAGAGAATTACGCGCGCCTTTTCCGCCTTTCGGACCAGATGCTGCATGATCGGAAAAATCTCGGCATTAGCGCTATTGAGGCTATCGGGCGACCAGTGAATTTTGATGAGATCAAAGCCTAATTTCTGTCGGTCATAATAGGGTGCCGTGAGATGATTGAGTCCATCAAGGCAGAGGCGAAAGCCGCGCTCCTTGAGATAATCGCGTACGAACAGAAACGCCCCCATATCGGAAAAGACATCAAGCTTATTAAACTCGATAACCAACGTCGGACGCAAACGTGGTGCCAAACTGTCGTTAAATTGTTGGAACTCCGGCGATAGAATTGTCGCGATATTCAGATTGAGGCTGATGGGTTGACTGAGTTGTGCCGGATTATTGCCAAGATAAGTGAGAACGCTGCGATCAAGCACCTGAGTAAGATATTGAAACAGCCAGCGGTTCGCCAGCAAGTTTGAATGCATACCCGTCAGCATGCTCAAATCGCTGAGTGATACATAGGTCTCGTCAAAGACTGGCTCCGGCATGGTACCTGCCACCATAACGCACACGCTTTGGCGATGCAGAACACTGGCGATATCAACACGACCAAGCGCCTCCTCCAGCATCCCCAAATCCTGCAGCGTAGCCGGACGCATTTCGGGTCGCACGACATGCTGCTCCATGAACTTTGCTTCACGCTCGTGCGCGGTGGCATCAGCGGCAATCGTACGGCAGAGCGTGAGGAAAACTCCATAGCTGTTCTCTAGCTCATAGCGCGTAAAAAACGGGTCATTGCCGAGTTGCACAATGATATTTGGGTCTTCTGAAAACAACAGCCGTATCCGTGCAACAACTTTTTCAAGCGCTTCACTGCTCGCCTCGCGCGAGACATAGACGACATCTTCATTGGCGAGGCGGAAAAAACGCCCGCCATAGGGCGCGACCTGATCAGAAAAGATGGCCAGCGCGATGCGGAGATAGTCTGGCCTTTGATACATGACGTGCAGCTTGGAAAAGCGCAGGTGCAATGCCTGCCGCCCACTATAGCCAAAGCGCCCAAGACGCTCAGCGAATTCCAGCAGCTCTTGTTCTGGTGATAGAGTTTTGTCTTCGGCCACAATCAATCCTTCTCCCGCCACAGGGCGTGGCGGAGAAGTATGATAGCGCCAGGGGTTAAAAAGTTATTTAACGGTTATGAGTTACTTCGCGGCAATAACCATGGTGATCTGCTTGCCTTCGAATTTAGGGAACTGCTCAATCTTGCCCAACGGGTCGAGCACTTCTTTGACCTTGTCGAGCACCGTATTGGCGACTTCCTGGTGCGCCATTTCGCGGCCACGGAAACGCATGGTAATTTTGACCTTGTCGCCTTCCGTCAAGAAAGCTTTAGCATTGCGCATCTTGATATCGAAGTCGTGATCATCAATCGTCGGACGCAGCTTGATTTCCTTGATTTCAATGACGCGCTGCTTCTTGCGCGCTTCGGCGGCTTTTTTCTGCGCCTCATACTTGAACTTACCGTAATCCAGAATCTTGCAAACCGGCGGCTCAGCGTTCGGGGAAATCTCAACGAGATCGAGACCAGCTTCCTCCGCGAGCAAGAGCGCGTCACGTGGCGTCATGACGCCGCGCATTTCTCCGGTTTCATCGATGAGGCGAATTTGGCGAGCCGTAATCTCGCGATTGACACGGGGGCCATCGTCGGCCTTGCGCGGCGCTTCTGGGCGATCGCGCGTAAAAGTTGGGCGGCTTATGACATTTCTCCTGATTGTTGTTTCGGATTAAGCTTTCAATTTAACCGGTTTCCCTCTGACATCAAAGGAATATTTTACCCATTTACCGCCCTTTGGCCCGCTCGACGGAACTAACCTGGCCATTGGCGCGCAAGGCGGCGATGATGAGTGTGAGATGCTTGACGTCACGCACTTCCACATCGACCAGAATGTCGAAAAAGTCGGTGGTACGGTGCGTTATCTTGAAATTGATGATATTGCCGCCCGCCTTGCCAATAATCATGGTCACCGTACCCAGCGCATTCGGCTGATTGAACAGCACGACCATCAAGCGGCCGACCATCTTGACTTCCTTGCCGTGGCCGTCATCCCAAGCGACGTCAATGAATCGCTCAGGCATGCTAGCGAAGCTCTCCAGCGTCTCGCAATCGGTGGTGTGAACGGTGACCCCCTTCCCGGTCGTGACGATGCCGACAATCGGGTCGCCCGGAATAGGGTGGCAGCAACGGGCATAATGAACCGCCATACCGGGTATCAGCCCACGAAGCGTGAGCGGCTGCTCCGTCGTGCGTCCTTCTCTGGAACGGGTGCGCGCCAGTTGCGCCGCCGTAGCATTGGCCTTTTCCTGCTGCTGCTTGGTCTTGTGATCGGGAACAGCCGCATTGAAGACATCGCGGACGGATTGGAGCGATGCGCCAATATTGGCATAAAGGTCTTCCACAGACTGTGCCTGGAACTGCGCATAGACGGGGTCAATCAGCTTTTCACTGAACTCAACGCCTTCCTGCTTGAACGTGCGCTCCAGCAGATTGCGCCCCAGCGCGATATATTCCGTGCGTTGTTGCGTGCGGAGAAATTTGCGGATACGGGCGCGCGCTTTGCCGGTAACGACGAAGCGCTCCCACTGCAATGAAGGCACTGACCCTTTTTGCGTGACGATATCGACCTGGTCGCCATTATTGAGCGCGGTGCGCAACGGCACCATCCGGCCATTGACTTTGGCGCCCACACACGTGTCGCCCATATGGCTATGAACGGCATAAGCAAAATCCACCGGCGTCGCGCCACGTGGCAATGCGATAAGGTCACCTTTTGGCGTAAAGCAGAAGACCTGGTCCTGAAAAAGCTCAAGCTTGGTATGCTCGAGGAATTCTTCCGGCCGCTGCGCCTGTTCGACGATGTCGAGCAATTCGCGCAGCCAGCGATATTGCTTACCCTCGTTGCGCTCTGCCTCGGACTTGTAAGCCCAGTGCGCCGCCACACCAAGCTCGGCGACTTCGTGCATCGCTTGGGTGCGAATTTGAATCTCGATACGTTGGCGCTCCGGCCCGATGATGCCGGTGTGTAAGCTCTGATACTGGTTAGGCTTCGGTGTCGAAATGTAATCTTTGAAGCGCCCTGGCACGACCGGATATTTGCTGTGAATGATGCCGAGCGCCTGATAGCACTGCTCGGTGTTCTCCACCACAACGCGAAACGCCATGATATCCGACAACTGCTCAAAGGTGACGTTCTTGCGCTGCATCTTGCGCCAGATTGAGTAAGGCGATTTCTCCCGCCCAGAGATGGTTGCGTTCACACCGCCTTTTTTCAAGGCCTCGCGCAAAGCAACGATAATTTTGCTGATGAGATCGCCGCCTTCACTACGCAAATAGTTCAAGCGCGCTAGAATGCTGTCACGAGCGTCAGTATTTAACTCGGCAAAAGCCAGGTCTTCCAACTCATCTTGCATCGTCTCGATACCGATGCGTTCGGCGAGCGGGGCATAGATGTCCATTGTCTCGCGCGCGATACGACGGCGCTTGTCTGGATTCTGCAGGTATTTCAGTGTCCGCATATTATGCAAACGGTCGGCTAACTTCACCAGCAGAACGCGGATATCTTCAGACATCGCTAGCACTAGCTTGCGGAAATTCTCCGCCTGTTTGGCCTGATCATTCTGGAATTCAATGCGCGATAGTTTGGTGACGCCGTCCACAAGTTTCGCAATGGTAGGGCCGAATTTCTTCTGGATTTCTTCCGGCGTCGCGAGTGTATCTTCGACTGTATCGTGCAGCAACGCCGTAGCGATCGTCGCTGTATCCATCTTCATATCGGTAAGAATGCCGGCTACTTCCAGCGGATGCGAGAAATACGGGTCGCCGGAGGCACGCGTCTGCGTGCCATGCGCCATCATCGCAAAGACATAGGCGCGATTAAGCAAATCTTCGTCGATTTTCGGATCATAAGCGCGCACACGCTCGACCAACTCATACTGTCGCATCATGCGTGTCGGTCGCTTCGGCTTCGTTACATCATTGCGCGCTGGCGCGATCGTGACTTCAGACGATTCCGGCACAGGAGAATCCGTCATTGATATCAGCTCTGCTGCGGACGGGAACCGCCGGTCGACGGTCTTGATTTTACAGGTTTGCGTTGCGCCCCACTAACAACGTTTTGTACTGCTACGCGCGCCACCTCTGAACGCATCACACCCTTCTTAAGCCAGGCAGAGTCTGGCGGCCGTGAGACGTCGTGGGCACCACGCCCTATCTGTAGCTCATCGCCATTTGCTATCCGCAGCTGCTTGGCGGATGGGCTGTCGAAATCCACTAAAACACCGTTGACTGTTGCCTTGCGAACGAAAACATTTTGCGGATCAATCGCCACAACAGCGTCCATCAAGCTTGCCCCAAAGGGCGCTCTCACCGGCGAACCGTCTTCGCGCACGACGAAAATATCCTTGGGCGGCGGCAGAGCCTGCATCGGCTTTCCAGCGTTGAGCGCAGTCAGCGCACCGCGCACTACCTCGACTCGCTCCATAAATACCGAGGGCTGTGCCTGCGTCAGAGTGCACCAGCCTTCCGCGCCATAGTTGACAGCCTCAGGCATGGTTTTCGTTAGACGAAGAGAGACATCACCGTGGCTTAACTCGGTAGGAACAGGGGGATCTGCGTTCAGGCCTTGAGGTTTCAGCGCCCCTTTAGCAAGGAAAGTGCCGCGCGTATCAGAGGCAATGGCTGCCCCCTCCTCGAGACTGAACATCTCCGCTAGCCCAGAGAAAACAATCTGCCGCTCCATAGCATTCAGGCGCGGCAGGGCAATAACAAATTCCGGCACCAGCGCCTGTCCGGAAACGGAAGGCACAATGTCGGCACTGGTAACAGGCACGAGACGACCGGCAACTTGTACAGCAGAATCCCTTATCCCCGCCTCACTGATAATCCGCTCGGCAGCCTTTTGCAGAAAGCTGTTCCCGGCAAGCACGACGCCATTTTGCTTATAGGCAAGATGGCTGGCAATTCCGACTTCCGCGGTGCGATCCATCTCTTGCGTCCGCACTTGAATCTCGATGACCTTGCCCTGGAGTTCACCTGGGACAATCTTCCCTAAATTCGGGTTGATGCGGTCTTTGACGGTCGCAACCAAATGCAGGCTCTCATAGGGCTTGCTGGGGTCAACAATATAATCCTTAAAATCCTCAGTCTTCAGGAGGAAGACCTGCTGCAGCACACCGAGCGCTTTATAGCAGTCGGCTTTCTCTGTCCCCGGCAAGATAACCCGGAAGGCCAGCAGATCCGTCATGTTCTCGAGTGGATATCCTTTGAGGCGCTGTTTTTGATAAACCGATGCCAGGGGTTTAGCGCGACCACTCACATCGATTTCAACCCGTGGTGCATCCGAGCGTGCACTGACGCGTGCCTTGTTAAACGACGCTTCCAGAAGCGTTTGAATAAAACCGCTGCCGACGGAAACAATCTCTTTCTCGCGGCTATAAAATCCTTCACCCATGATTTCTTCAACATCACGCTCGACTTTTTTGCGTTCGCCTGGGTGACGATACTCAAAAACATAATCCTGAATTCTGTCCGCCGCGTCTTTCCACCCTACCGCCGCCGCCAAAGGCTGATAAAGTTTCTCGGCGATACGCAGAATGGCCTGGCCTTCCTTGGGATCACGCTCATTCGCGCGTTCCCAGGTGCGCAAACGGTTCATCGCTTCAACTGTCTTGATGAGCGCGACGCGCGGATTGGCCATCGCCAAGGCCATCTCCTGGGCATCCTGGAAAACGCTATCCGGCAAAGCGGGATTCGCCGCATAAAGGCGCGGCACACGCGAAAAGCGCGCGACCTGGTCGGCAAGCTTAAATCCGCTATCCACAGCTTCGCGGCGTTCCAAGGTGAGCGCACCGGCGTGCTCCAGCTTATTGAGCAGTGCCTCGCGCATCGTTCCGGCATTATGGGGCGTGCGCGCCACCGTTTGCTCGAAAAGCGCCGCAACCACGCTTTCCGCCTTGGTTGGCGTTGCCTCATCCAGCCGCAGTGCCGCGACCGGAGCGGCGACCTCGGTCGGGTATGTACTGGGCATGTCGAGCGGTCGGCCTTTACCGAAAAAATCGAGCGCGACAACGTTGGCGATGCGCACCAAATCAAGATCAATTCCGCTTTTTGTGCATATTTTGTTGAGCTGCGCGGCGCTCATCGCACCGTTCATCTGGGTAACTTCGAGAATAGCCGCCCTGGGGAAACGTGGCCGCAGCGGGTCGTATTGACGATCGCGCTTCTTGGCCATTGCTACGTTTCCCCTTCGCTCTAACGCCTAATTGTTGGACTCGACTTCCGCGTCTTCGAAACTTATGCCCGGTTCGGCAGCGGCTTTGCCTTCGGCCTCTTCTTCATCAAACTCACCGAATTCTTCCGCGCTGTCGTCTTCCTTCTCGGTCAGCCATTGCTGTTGTTCGCCGACCATGAGTTCCGCAACTTCTTCTTCCGGTTGATCCGGCTCAATCCGATGCTGTAAGCCCTTGACTAACTGCTCCTGTAATGCTGGCAAATCGAGCTTTTCATCCGCAATCTCGCGCAAGGCCACAACCGGATTTTTATCGCGATCACGTTCAACCTGCAGTAATCCGCCCGCCGCAATCTCGCGTGCTCGCTGTGCCGCCACCATCACCAAATCAAAGCGATTTGGTACTTGAACAATGCAATCTTCGACCGTTACCCGCGCCATAGAATTTTACCTCAATTTGGTTAGTGAATGACCAAGGAGCACACTGCTTTAGCCCGCCCAGTGGTAGAGTCCTCTTCAATACGCAATCGCAACATCGCTGGCAAATAAACTTTAACATTCACGGCGGTTAACACCAGAGCCATATTATTTTCATCACCTTCAAGACAAATCTTGCGCTGCTTTCCATAAATTTGGTATCAAAGCGCTTGTTAATTTTTTTGCCATTCGTTACAGCTTTACTTTAAGTATTAACCATAATCCTTCTGGGAGAGGCGGAAAGATGATTTTCTACAAAGAAGAGCGCATGGCGGTATTTATTGACGGCGCCAACCTCTACGCTGCCGCACGCGGCCTCGGCTTTGACATCGATTATCGCAAGCTCTTGGAGCTTTTCGCCAATAAGGGGCGCCTTGTGCGCGCTTTCTATTATACAGCACTGGTTGAAAACGAGGAATATTCCCCGATTCGCCCGCTCGTCGATTGGCTCGACTACAACGGTTACACAATGGTAACCAAGCCAACGAAGGAATTCACCGATGCTTTCGGGCGGCGCAAGATCAAGGGCAATATGGATATCGAGCTGGCGATTGACGTCATGGAGATGTCAGATCGTGTCGAACATATTGTCATCTTCTCCGGTGACGGCGATTTCCGCCGCCTGGTTGAAGCCGTACAGCGCAAGGGCGTCCGTGTGAGCGTTGTCAGCACTATGCGCTCACAACCGCCGATGGTTGCCGATGAATTGCGTCGCCAGGCTGATAATTTCATCGAGCTGCAAGATATTGCCAATATGATTGCGCGTAGCCGCGAGGGTAATGCCAGCGGCAGCCAGCCAAACCTCGCACCCGCAGCAGCCTCACAGCAGCTGAAGGAAGCGGCGCAGAACATTGCGCAGGCACAGCAGGAAATCGAAGACGTCGCCTGACCACGCGCTGAAGCCGAGTTCAGGCCACCATGCGGTAGGGTATGCGAAGCATAAAGCAAGTCCCGCGGTAAATCTCGGACTGAACGGCAATCGTGCCTCCGAGAATTTCAACTTCGCGTAATACAGCTTCCAGACCGACGCCACGGCCGGAAACCTGACTCACACCATCGCGGGTTGAAACGCCCCAGCCGAAAATGTGCTGGATAATCTGCTGATCATCCTCGAAACGCCACTTCCCTTCAGGTTCCATCGCGGCCAATTTCTGCCGGATGCGGTTCGGATCGATACCAGCACCATCATCACGAATACGGATGACGAGCCAGGCATCCTGTTCAACCGAAAACTCGACCACAATCTGACCAGCAGCATCTTTCTGCCGCGCCAAGCGGGTCACAGGCGGCTCAATCCCATGGTCGATAATATTGCGGCTAATATGTGTGAGCGAGAAAAACAGCCCCTGAAGGGGCCGCGCTAGTACTGAGACACTGCCACCATTATAGAGCACAGGCTTAATATTTTTGTCCATTTGCTGCGCCATCTCGATAAGCTCGCGTTCAAAGCCCAGGAAACAGCTGCGAATAGGAACTGCGGCAATTTGCTTATAAAATGCGGTAAGCAAGCTTTGATCCGTGGTAAGTTCTTTCAGGTGATCAGCAAAATCATAGATCACGTCTTCGCGAATCTCATAAACATTGCCGCGCCCCTCTTCCTCCTCGCCGATGAGGTCACGGACTTCGACCAGAACACGGCCAAATTCAGCTGCAATGGCGTCATGCGCGGTCGCGACCAAAAGCTGCAGATCCGTATCGCTACTAATGGTGCTGCTGCGAATTTGTGACTCAATCTCATGAATAAGGGAACCGAACTTCAGCAAATCGAAATGTCGGACCGCCCCCTTCAACGTATGCAACTGCCGCATCAAATCCGGCATATCGCGCAACGTCAAATTCCCGTTACTCGTATAGGCGATAAACTCGCGCACATGGCTGATGGTTGTGATGAACTGATTACGTTCTTTGAATATTTTGCAAATCATGTTGGCAAATTGCTGACGCTGCTCGGCCAACGCTTGAGCTTCTGTTTCCTCAGTGCGGTCTGTTACTATGACCACGACATTCGTCAATGCGCCTTGCTCATTGCGAATGGGCTTATATTCTAAGCATATATTGCGTTTGACCCCGTGCACATATCCCTGCGGCAAAAAACGCACCGCATCATCAAAACCCAGCGCGTGGGTTTGGTCATATAAGACCTCAAGCCAACCGACAAAATCTTCGCGCGAATCGCGCGCAACTTTCAGCACATCAGCGATGTGCTGTCCCGCCGGTGCCGTCTCCAACATATCAAGACATGCCTGCGAATACATTGGCCCGCAAAGCCCCGCCTTGTTAAAACTCAAAAACCCCTGACCGAGCGAATTGACAAGCACTTCCGTCAGCCTTGCATGTTCCGTGACCTGCTTATGAACAGTATAATTCATATAGGCCAAAACGCAGATCCCACCAAAAGCGGCGATGCCCATCACGATGGCCGCTTTGACATCCGTCACTGGCTGCTTGCCCATCACGGGTAAGAGGGCCGCTGCGTAGAGCAGCAAGACGATTCCCGCCATGCCGACCAAAGTCGTATGGATGATATCGACCCGCTTCGTCGCATCAGTCAGCAAACTGCGCCGCTGTTTCTCAGGGAGCGATGGTGTGGACTGGTCTGCCATCCCCAGACCTCAGCACATTCTAGAATCTGGATTGACCGGACGATGCAGCGCGAGGTGAACTTGGAAAATTTGATCATTCAACGTGAAGGGCACAATCATGTAGTGCCCACGATGAAAATGGCTCAGAAAATGTCCCTTGCCGGTGACGACGCTAGGTATACCGAGCTTCAGTTCGTAACCACGGCGATTGAGATCCGTCTTCATATGGCCAAAAATCATGTTGGTGAGTTCACCAACCGCATCAACGGCCATTTCATGCGTCACCGCTACCGACTTGCCGAGCACCTTCGGCAAAATGGCGCGCATCGTATCATAATTGAAGCTGAGAGTGAGCGTGCCCTCCAACTCATTCTGCACCATCCCTATCACGCCAGAGACATCCCCCACCAGCGAAACCATCCCATGGCCAATCTCAAACTTTCCTGGCTTAACGTCAGCATCAAATGTGTTGTGCATAGCGCTAACAACAGCCTCGGCAATTTCACTGGCTAGCGCAGCATCGAGAGCAAGCATCAATTCACGTGACATGGCAAACGCTCCAACGGGCATTCATCTAGGCTGGCCGTGTGCGGCGAGCAGGCAAGTTCAGCGCATGGCATTGGCGCGTTTGCGCTTCAGCCACTCATTAATCTCAAACAGCTTTTTGCTGAGGTCGGTCGGCGAAACCGGTTTAATGATATAGGAGGTCGCCCCGGCCTTAATCGCCTTCATAATATTTTGTTGCTCCGATTCCGCCGTCAGCATGACAAAAGCGGTATCAGCATATTCCGGCTTGGCGCGGAAAGAGCTCAAAACCTCCAGGCCAGAAATTGTCGGCATATTCCAGTCAAGAAAGACCACATCATATGGCTCGGACTCGCTGCGCGCTTTTTGAATCAAGTCAATCGCCTCGCCGCCATCAGCAGCCGTCGTGACGTTGGTTACACGCGATTCCTGCAAAGTGTTTCGGACAAATTGCCGAATCAAAAAATGGTCGTCCGCCACCAAAACTTTTAAATTGGCAATCTGGCTCACTTGATGACTCCCCGGGCGCCCCTGGGAATGGAGCGGGAATGACGAAACATGGTGCCCGCAAAAATTGCCATAAATTCCTTGCCGTATGGTTAAAGCAAGTTCAGCAAGCACAATGGCGGTTAAGATTATCTCAGCTACGCCGCAATCGTTGCAAAATC
>JAGOHT010000210.1 GCA_017996055.1 Alphaproteobacteria bacterium | reverse complement strand
GACTACGCGCCGTTGGTGTGTCGTAACCTGACGCATTACACGCCATCGGCCTATAATCTGCTGGTGCAGTATGACGGCTATATCGTCGATGCCTCAGCTTGGACGGATGCCTTTTACGACTATGATTTTGTTGGAGCGAAATGGCCGTGGCATATCGAGGGCAGGCGCGTTGGCAATAGCGGCTTCTGTCTGCGTTCAAAGAAACTGCTAGATATCATGGCGGAGATGCCGCTGCCCAATGCGGGTGAGTTTTTTGACGATACCTATTTCTGCCACACGTTGCGCGAGCCGCTTGAGAGAAACTACGGCATCAAGTTTGCGTCGGAGGCCGTCGCCGACCAGTTCGCCTATGAGCGCCACAAGCCGGATAGGCCGACCTTCGGCTTCCATGGCATGTTTAATGTCTGGCGGTATGTGGATGACCTAGAGATGGAACAGATTTGTGGTCAGCTTGACGACCTTTATGTCACTTGGCGACCCTATGCTGAAATCTTATTCTATTATTATGATGCGCGTAAATTTCCAGTCTTCCGCACCTGGTATCACCGTCTGCGGCAGCGCATTGGCAAAGAAGAGATGCCAGCGCATTTACTGCAATATGTGAAGGACGCCGCGTTTGTTGCCGGTTTGGTGGAATGTGGTGAAAGACTGTTCGCGCCAGAGTCGGGTGAAATAGCTGCCAATCATAGGCAGAGCGCCTGAAATTGCTTTTTTTATACGTTACAACAGTATTTTATCGGAAAGTTTTGACTTTTTACTGTTATTTCAGGCATCTATCGCGCCATGGAACTTTCCGCATACACCGAGAAACTTATGCCTCCGCCACACGCCATGGACGCCAGGACCAATATCGTTGGCATGGCCATGCCCGCGTTGCAGTTGGCATTTGGCGCGCTGGGGCTGGAGAAATTTCGCGCCAAACAAGTGTGGCAGTGGGTTTATAGCAAAGGCGAGACTGAATTTGGTGCGATGAGCAATCTTGCGAAGCCGGTGCGTGAGAAGCTGGCAGAGCATTTTTATATCGGCCGTCCGGCCATTAGCCGCGATCAGCAATCAGAAGATGGCACACGCAAGTGGCTGCTCAAGATGCATGATGGCCAGGAAGTTGAAAGTGTTCATATTCCTGAAGAAGACCGGGGCGCGCTCTGCGTTTCATCGCAGGTTGGCTGCACGCTGACTTGTCGATTCTGCCATACCGGCACGCAGCGGCTGGTGCGGAATCTCGAACCGGCGGAAATTGTTGGCCAGGTGATGCTGGCGCGCGATCATCTCGCGGACTGGCCGTCAAACCGTGAAAACCGCAAGCTCTCAAACATTGTGATGATGGGGATGGGCGAGCCGCTGTTCAATTTCGAGAATGTCGCGGCGGCGCTTAAGATTGTCATGGACAATGAAGGGCTCGCAATTTCCAAGCGGCGTATTACACTCTCAACCTCAGGTGTCGTGCCCATGATTGAGCGTTGCGGAGCAGAACTCGGCGTTAATCTCGCGGTCAGTCTCCATGCTGTGACGGATGAACTGCGCGACCAGATTATTCCGCTTAATCGGAAATATCCCATCAAGCAGCTGATGCAGGCATGCCGCGATTATCCTGGCCTGTCCAATGCACGGCGCATTACATTTGAATATGTCATGCTGAAGGGCGTAAATGACAGCGATGCTGACGCCAAAGCCTTAGTGCGGCTCATCGGCTCAATTCCCGCCAAGATTAATCTTATTCCCTTCAACCCCTGGCCAGGTGCTCCGTTTGAATGTTCGGATGACGCGAGGATTACTCGTTTTGGTGATATCGTCAATGCCGCAGGCTATGCCAGTCCGGTGCGGACGCCGCGTGGTCGCGATATCATGGCGGCTTGCGGTCAGCTGAAATCTGCTTCTCTGCGACTTACCGCGGCGGAGCGCGCGGCGATTAATAAACTGATTGCAGATAAAGAGCGCGCTGCTGGTTTGCTGCCCAACGACAAATGATAGTTTTTCTTAAAGGATTTGCTGTCGGCGCTAGTCTGCTTGTCGTCATCGGCGCGCAGAATGCCCATGTGTTGAGGATGGGCTTGCTCAAGCAACATGTATTTCTCACCGCAGTGATTTGCGCGCTATGTGATGCGGTTTTAATCGTGCTTGGTATTTCTGGGTTGGGTCTGCTGATTGCCGCAAGTCCTATGCTGTTGCTCGCCGTCAAATATGGGGGCGCAGCTTTTCTGTTTTATTATGGCTGGCGGTCGCTGCATTCGGCGTTAAAAGCTCAGAAAATGGCGTTGGAGCAAACACCCGTAAACTATACGGCTCGGCAAGCTGTTATGACCGTCTTGGCGATGAGTTTGCTCAACCCGCACGTCTATCTCGATACTGTGATGCTTATCGGCACCGTTGGTGCGCAAGAGGTTGGGGGGGACAAGTTGGCGTTTGGCAGTGGGGCGGCCTTCGCCTCGCTCTGCTGGTTCTTTGCATTGGCCTATGGCTCGCGCTTGCTCACCCCAGTTTTCGCTCGTCCGCGCGCATGGCAGATTCTTGATTGTCTGGTCGCGCTGATTGTGTGGTCGATTGGTCTCTCTCTGCTCCTATCATAGACCAGCATTAAACTGTATGCGGTTACACATACAAAAAGCAGAAAATTGCAAATGCTTCATGCGATTGTAGCGAAATCCAAGTAATTCAGTCTCGCCGAATTTACGCATTTGCCAAAATCGCGGCCATGGTGAAATCATCGTGCTTGGCGTTTTGAGCGTCGTTCTCTCTGTCATTGCCGTCGCTGCGCATAAGGCGGCTGCACGTCGAGATGCCCCCTACGACAAGGTCGAGCGGGAAGAATTTTTTACTGGTAAGTGGCTAACCCGTGACTGCATGACTGCGGACGGCCTCGCCATCGCCGATTGCCAGGATTTCTGCGCCGCGGCTGACAACATCAGCTAACGGTTCCGAGGTTACCGCCATGTGGCTTGCATTGGCATGCACCAGATGCGTCGCGTCCGCCATCAGCCCGACATGGCCAGGGAAAAAGACGAGGTCGCCGCGCGCGAAGGGATAATTCGCCCAGTCTGAGGGTGGTGGGGCGCCAAAGGCCAGCCGCTGCTGGTCGCTATCTCGTGGACAGTCGATCCCTGCCAGTTCAAGCGCCAGTTGCACCAGGCCGGAGCAGTCAATGCCTTGCGCAGTGCGCCCACCCCACAAATAGGGCGTATGG
>JAGOHT010000209.1 GCA_017996055.1 Alphaproteobacteria bacterium | reverse complement strand
GCCACTGCCAGCGCGCCACCACCGGCACCAGCAAAACGCCTAGCGACGCCAGTGAAAGCACGAAAGCCAACTGCCAGGGTGGATAGCCGCCTGACTTGACGGCGCGCACCAGAGCGTCGGCGCAGGTGAAGCTGAAGTATCCAGCTGCGCCGAGCAGCATCCCCCGCAGCGGACTTGGCGGTGTCATCGGCGGCTCATGTTTCGGGTTTAATCGCGCAATAACTCATTGATGCCCGTCTTGGCGCGCGTGGCGGCATCGACGCGCTTAACGATGACTGCGCAATAGAGCGACGGACCGAGCGAACCGTCCGGTAATGGCTTACCGGGCAGGCTGCCGGGGACCACCACGGAAAAAGGCGGCACGCGACCGATGAAGATCTCACCGGTAGCACGGTCAATTGTTTTAGTGGAGGCGCCGAGATATACCCCCATGGAAAGGACAGCGCCTTCGCCGACAATGACGCCCTCCGCCACCTCAGCGCGCGCGCCGATGAAACAGTTATCCTCGATGATCACCGGGTTGGCCTGCAACGGCTCCAGAACACCGCCGATGCCGGCACCGCCTGATATATGGACGTTCTTGCCAATCTGCGCGCAAGAACCGATCGTCGCCCAGGTATCCACCATCGTGCCGCTATCGACATAGGCGCCGATATTGACGAAGCTTGGCATCAGCACCACGCCCGGCGCGATATAAGCGCCATGCCTTACGACGCTGCCGGGTACAGCACGGTAGCCGGCAGCACGGTAGCGCGCCGCATCCCAGCCGTTCGCCTTCAATGGCACTTTATCAAACCACGGCGCGGCTGCTTCGCCCATTATGCAGTTGTCGTTCAGCCGAAAAGACAGCAATATCGCCTGCTTCACCCATTGGTTGACTTGCCAGCCGCCATCCCGTTTTTCCGCCACGCGCAACGTTCCGGCGTCCAATCCAGCCAGGGTGGCATTGACGGCATCGCGCACGCTCCCTTGCGTTTGCGGTGTCAGCGTCGCTCGGTCATTCCAGGCGGAGGCGATAATCTGTTCCGTAGTGGTCATGGCTTAGTTCCGTCAAATGGCGCCGCACTATGCCGGAGGATTGCACATTTGCCAATCTGCGAATGACATCGGTGCAGGATTGCCTGACAGGTGGCGGAGTGGTAGCGTGCGATATGCAATCCTTGGGAGATCGCGATGAACGAAAATTCTGACCTGCCCGTAAAAATGCCCTCACAGATCGGCCTGGCTGTCCTGTTTCTATGGTTGAGCTGGCTGCTCTACTGGTTGACCTCCTACGGCTACACGCACCAGATGCTCAGCAATCCAGAGTCCAGCCCAGAACTCATGACTGTTATGAACCAGACCATCGCCCAGCTGCAGGAGCAGAATGGCGGCGAAGTCGAGCTCGATACGGATCAGCTGCTACAATTCGTCAAGAAATTCGTCATCATCGCATTCGCTGTTCTTGCTACGCTCTCAGCGGGCATCATCGCTTGGGTGCTCCGTCAGGTCAAACGCGGACAAGACTGGGCGCGGGTTCTATGCCTGATAGTCGGCGCACTCAACATCTTTGCCATCTTCAAACTGCCGGGTGGTATCTATTCCGCTGGCACTATCGGCTACCTCGCGTTGGGTTATGGCGCGCTGTTTCTGTTATTCACGAAACCAGGCGCGGGCTGGTTTCGCCCCGGCGCGGCTCAAGCCGCAAAGCCAAACAAAAATGGCGACTGGTAAGTCTTAACCTTAGGATAACAAAGCGCAATGGCCAGCATCAAACCGTTTCTGAACTATCTCGGCACCAAACTCGGCGGCGTGCTGACACTACTGAGTCTGCGAGGCAAGCTGCGTATTCTGGTGGGCTTTCTGCTGCTTCTTGGGTTGGGCTGGGGCGTAGCTATGTTCATCACCAGCACGGTAGATGACGACCCTAATTTTGCTGTGCCCTCTGTCACAGATTCCACTTCAGCAACCCGTACCGGCAGCAATGCCGTGGCCATCGCTGCCGCCCTGATTGACCGTGAAGTCAATCAACATGCTTGGGTGGCCAACGATCCTTTTTTCCTGCCCGGCTATTGGCTCGACAATATGCCAAATTATCAGCAGGGCATCATGTACGCGCTGGCGCGTTTTGGCGCCATGATGAGCGAACAGATTGGCCGCGCCCGTGGCTCCAGCCAAGTTGACCCCGATCTGGACACGGCAGCCGGGCTGCTGCGTTATCCAGGCGATGTGTGGATTTTTAACCCACAGACCTCGCTGATGCCGACCTCATCGTCCGAGGCACAATACCGGGCCGCGCGCAAGGCGCTGATGAATTACAACCAGCGTTTGATCGAAGGTCATGCTGTATTCGACCCGCGCAGCGACAATCTGATCGCGGTGATGGACAATATCACTGGTGATTTAGGGTCTCAGTCAGCGATTATTGAAAATTATCTGCGCGAAGGGCGTTTCTGGCTGCTCGAAGGCCATGCCGATGATATTTTTTACAGCACCAAAGGCCGCGCCTACGCTTATTATCTCCTTCTGCGTGAACTCGGCAAGGATTATGCGCAGTTAATCAAGGAACGTGATCTAACCAATGTCTGGAACAACATGCTGCGTAGCTTTCACGAGGTGGTGACGCTGCAGCCTTATGTCATTGTCAGCGGCGCGCCGGACAGCCAGGTGCTGCCCAGCCACCTAGCGGCCCAGGGCTTTTATGTGCTGCGCGCTCGTACCAATCTGCGCGAAATCAGCAATATCTTATCGCGTTAGGCTGCATTATGCAGCTCGCAGTACCCGAAGATGCCCTTCAGAATTTAGTTCTTAGCATGCATCCGATTCGCATTCTCTCTCTTGGCCATGCCCCAATGTCGGAGACACTTACGGAGATTTTTACCGTTCTGCAATCCCACAGCCGGTTTTACGTCGCCGAAGAACGCGAGCAAATTATAGGCTTTCTGGCGGCGCAGTGATATGAAGGTCGCGCGCGTCACGTCGGTAATATCGGCCCCCTTGCCTCACGTCGTCGCATCACGGAAAGGGCCGTCCCAATGCTGGATGAAGCCACGGCCTGGCTACAATCCGAGGGTGTGCGGCGCAGAGAATTGGGGGGGCAAGACCGATTATCCGCACGCCAAAATCTTGTATGAAAACTAAGGATTTATAAAGTGGACGGACGGCTGGAAAATTTCTTAAAGCGCGCAAACAACGATCACAATGGCG
>JAGOHT010000061.1 GCA_017996055.1 Alphaproteobacteria bacterium | reverse complement strand
TTCTGGCACCGATGTCTGGCGTCAGTGATATGCCGTTCAGGCGGCTGGTCAAGCGCCATGGTGCTGGGCTGGTGGTTTCCGCGATGATCGCTAGCGAAGCGATGGTGCGGGAAAACCGCAAGACCCTGCACATGACGCAGCACAGCCCGGACGAATTTCCGGTCTCACTGCAGCTCGCGGGTTGCGAGCCCAAGGTGATGGCCGAAGCGGCAAAGCTCAATGAAGATCGCGGTGTACAGATTATCGACATCAATTTCGGTTGTCCGGTAAAGAAGGTCGTGAACGGCCATGCCGGTTCGGCGCTGATGCGTGACGAGATCCATGCAGCAAAAATTCTGGAAGCGACGGTGGCTGCAGTTAAAATTCCTGTGACCCTTAAAATGCGGATGGGGTGGGATCATCAAAGCCTCAATGCGCCGAGTCTGGCGAAAATTGCCGAACAATGCGGCATCAAGATGCTCACCGTACATGGACGGACGCGCAATCAGTTTTACGAGGGCAGTGCCGATTGGGCATTCATTCGTAAGGTCAAAGAGGTGGTCGCAATTCCGGTTATCGCTAATGGTGATATTGTGGATTTTCCTGATGTTGACCGTGCGCTCGCGGAGTCTGGCGCGGATGGCGTGATGATCGGTCGGGGCAGCTATGGCCGTCCCTGGTTCTTGCGTCAGGTTATCGACTATTTGAAGACCGGTAGTATCGGTGCGTCGCCTTCGCTGGCTGCGCAGCGCGTGCTACTGCTGGATCATATAGCAATGATGCTGAGCCACTATGGCGCTCATGCCGGGCTCAAAATCGCGCGCAAACACATCGGTTGGTATAGCAAGGGTCTGCCGCAATCAGCGGAGTTCCGCGCCGCCGTGAACCGGGTTGAGGATGCTGTGGCGGTACAAGCGCTTATAGATGTTTTCTACGAGCAACAAATGGCGCTCGCCGCATTACCGGTGGCAGCATGAGCGCTCAACCGCAAAATTCACCATTGGCGCTCTCGGTTGCTGACCATGTGCGGGCCTATTTCGCCGTGAACGACGATAGGCCAGCCGGACTCTATGACAAGGTTCTGCAGGAAGTTGAACGCCCCTTGCTACAGCTCGCAATGCAACAGTGCCGTGGCAATCAGCTTAAGGCTGCCGCCTTGCTTGGCATTAACCGCAATACACTGCGTAAGAAGCTCCGCGATTATGGTATTACGGCGCGGAGGGCAGGGGTATGAGCGGTTTGGCGCAAATCTTGTCGGCTTTCTCAGCTTGGTCAAACCGGGTTCGGTTAAGGGCGCGGCTCGCGATTGCCTTGACTATTGCGGCAGGAATGGCCGGTCTTGCGACCTACGCGGCCCTGACCGAGACGCCGCCTTTCGGCAAAGACCCCTCGACCGTCACGGGACTGTTGATGCTCGACCTCGTGCTGCTGCTGCTGCTCGCGGTGCTTATCGTCCATCGTCTGGTAAAGCTTTTCGTGACGCGACGTCGTAATCAGGCCGGTTCGCGCCTCCATGTCCGTATCGTCAGCGTTTTTACGCTGCTGGCAATCACTCCCTCGATTATTGTGGCAGTGTTTGCCGGGTTGTTTTTCTATTTTGGCGTGCAGGCCTGGTTCAGCGACCGGGTGCGGACGGCGGTGAATGAATCGCTCGTGGTCGCGCAATCCTATCTGAAAGAACATCAACAGGTGTTGCGTGCCGATGCGCTGGCTATGGCAAGCGATTTAAATCGTGAATCCTTCCGCTTCACCCCTGGGCAGGCGCAGTTTGCCCAGATGGTCACGGCGCAGGCCTCTGTGCGCTCGCTAAACGAAGCGATTGTTTTTGACGGCACCGGCAAGATTTTGGCGCGATCCGGCCTGAGCTTCTCATTGAGTTTGGAGCCGATAACGCCCGATATGATCGAACATGCGCGTAAGGGTGAGGTTGTGTTGCGCGTGAGCGACGATGATGCGCGCGTGCGCGCGTTGCTGCGGCTCGATAACTTCATTGACATGTATCTGTTCGTTGGCCGCCTTGTAGAGCCGAAGGTGTTGGCGCACATGGCGACGACACAGGGGGCGGTGACCGAATATAAGGCTATGGAGGATCGCCGTCATAATTTCCAGGTGACCATAGCGCTCGTCTTTATCATCGCGGCCATGCTGCTGCTGCTGGCGGCAGTTTGGTTTGGGCTCAATTTTGCGGGCCAGCTTGTGCGCCCAATTGGCGGGTTGATCAGCGCCGCTGAGCGGGTGCGCGGCGGTGATTTGACGGCGCGGGTTCCGGAAGATGCGGCGGACAATGAACTAGGGCTGCTCAGCCGCGCCTTTAACCGTATGACGAGCCAGCTGGAAAATCAGCGTAGCGAACTGGTTGATGCCAATCGGCTGCTCGATTTGCGGCGGCGCTTTACTGAAGCCGTACTTGCAACCGTGCCCGCAGGGGTTATTGGCATGGATGCCGGACGGCATATCAGTCTCGTCAATCATGCAGCGGCGGAGCTGTTTCATTTGCAGGATGTCGATAGTTACATCGGCAGCCACGTCACTATTTTGCTCCCAGAACTAGAAGAACTTCTGGCAACGCTCGCGCCACAGGCGCGCTTTGGGGAAGGGCAGATTGAAGTGTGTCGGCCAGGTGTGCCTGCGCGGACGCTGCTGGTGCGGATTGCGGCTGAAATCAGCAATGGTCTGACGCGCGGTTATGTGGTGACGTTTGATGATGTGTCAGATTTGCTCTCCGCGCAGCGAAAAGCTGCCTGGGCGGATGTTGCACGGCGCATCGCACATGAAATCAAGAATCCGCTGACGCCGATTCAGCTTTCCGCGGAGCGGATGCGGCGGCGGTATTTGGCGGAAATTAAATCCGATCCGGAGACATTTTTGTCTTGTATCGATACCATCACGCGGCAGGTGGATGACATTGGACGTATGGTCGATGAATTCTCAGCTTTTGCTCGGATGCCGATGCCGGTAATCGCGCCCCAGGATATTGTGCAGCTCTGCCGTCAGGCGGTGTTTATGCAGAGCGCTGGTCGACAGGACATCGATTTCGTCCAGCAATTGCCTGCGGTGCCGCTGATGGTTTTGTGCGATGCACGGCAAATTGCCCAGGCGCTCACGAATATTCTGAAAAATGCCATTGAAGCCATTGAAGCAAGGCCGCTTCCAGACCATGGCGACTTGCCACGAGGTTGCATCAGCATCGAACTTCAAGTTTTACCTGAAGTTGCGACGCTGGCGGTGCGAGATATCGGCAAGTGGTTGCCGGTGTGAGAACGTCATCGCGTCACCGAGCCTTATGTCACGACGCGCGCGAAATGCACCGGGCTTGGCCTCGCCATCGTCAAAAAAATAATGGAGGACCACCATGGTGAGCTGACGCTGAGCGATAACACGACAGGAGGCGCTTGCGTAGCACTCGCGCTGCCGCGCGTGGATTCGACGCGCGCGCCTCTGGCAATGCCAGGCGGAATAGCGCATAGTTTGGTCGGTGCATCGATTCTGGAGCATGATGCCGAAGCCGAAAAACCCGTTGCGCTGCAGCGTAGTTCACAAGGCTGAGGAACCCAAATCATGCTCCGCTCCTTACCGTCGCGTATCTTGCCTCGTAATTTTGCCCATGCAGGTGACAGACCATGAGAGACGAAAAGACACTGGCGCACGATATCCTGATTGTTGATGATGAGGCAGATATCCGTCTGCTCATTGAAGGTATTTTGAATGATGAGGGTTTTAAGGCCCGCCAAGCTGCGAGCGCCGAGGAAGCACTGGCGGCAATCGCTGCACGGAGGCCGAGCCTAATTATCCTCGACATTTGGCTGCAAAATGGCCGGATGGATGGCATTCAGGTGCTTGACCAGATTATGCGCGACCACCCCGACTTGCCAGTTATCATGATTAGTGGT
This sequence comes from Alphaproteobacteria bacterium, assembly GCA_017996055.1. Taxonomy (GTDB): domain Bacteria; phylum Pseudomonadota; class Alphaproteobacteria; order UBA9219; family RFNS01; genus JAGOHT01. Next base: position 7,933 of record JAGOHT010000061.1, on the reverse strand, counting down.
CACGGCAATATTGAAACCGCCGTTGCCGCGATTAAAAAGGGTGCTTACGAATTCATCGAAAAGCCGTTTAAGGCCGATAGACTCATTCTTTTGGTTCACCGCGCGCTTGAAGCCACGCGGCTGAAGCGTGAGAACAGTGAGCTGCGTTTTCGTGCGAATACGGAAAAAGATTTGATTGGTAAGTCGCTGTCAATTACTCAGTTGCGCCAGGTGATTGATCGCGTCGCACCGACGAGTAGCCGTGTGCTGATTACCGGTCAGGCTGGGGCGGGCAAAGAAGTGGTCGCGCGGATGATACATGCGCGTTCGAAGCGTGCGAGTGCGCCGTTCGTAGTCATTAATTGCGCGACGATGCGGCCGGAGCAACTTGAAGTTGAGATTTTCGGTGTCGAACCAAATGCAAATGGAGGTATCCGCAAGATTGGTACCTTTGAGCAGGCGCATGGCGGCACGCTCTTCCTTGATGAAATCGCGGACATGCCTCTGGAAACCCAGGGCAAGATTGTGCGCGCCCTCCATGAGCAGGTTTTCTGTCGCGTCGGCGGCACAACGAAGGTCGAGGTCGATGTCCGCGTCATCGCCGCCAGCAATCGCGATTTGCAAGCCGAGATGCAGGAAGGACGTTTGCGCCAAGACCTTTATTATCGTTTGAGTGTTGTCCCGGTCAAAGTACCGTCACTTGCTGAGCGACGCGACGATATCCCCATGTTGGCAAAGCATTTCATGCAGCGGGCGACGGAAGTCTCCGGCTTGCCGCAGCGTGAGTTGAGCGAAGAGGCGGTTGCGGCATTGCAGGCCTATAATTGGCCTGGCAATGTTCGACAGTTGCGGAACGCCATGGAATGGCTGTTGATTATGGCGGGTGATAGCACCCAACCCATTCGTGCCAGTGCTCTGCCGCCCGACATCACCTCGGAAACCCCCAATGTACTACGCTGGGAGCGTGGTGGTGAGATTATGGCGCTTCCCTTGCGCGATGCGCGTGAAATGTTTGAGCGCGAATATCTGCTGGCGCAGGTCACACGTTTTGGTGGTAACATCTCGCGCACCGCAAGTTTTATCGGCATGGAGCGCTCGGCGTTGCACCGGAAGCTCAAGCTGCTTGGTGTGCACGGAAATAATGACAATAAGCTAATCGCCGAGCATATCGGTTCTGAAAACGTCAATTGATCGCTGCCTCTTTGTCGCCGATTATTGCCCTTACTATGGGCGACCCTGCGGGGATCGGACCGGAAATTATTGTTAGGGCGCTCGCAGATTATCCTAAGACATGGCCGTGTCGTTTTATCGTCATCGGTGACGTCGGGCGTCTGACCGATGCGGTTCGGTTGTGCGGCACGGGGCAGAGTCTGCTTGCTGCAAAGCATCCGTATGAGGCTTCAGCGCAACCTGATGTTATCATGTGTTATGATTTAGGGCTGGCAATGGCGGATATGCCCTATGGCCAATTATCGGCGCTTGCTGGCGAATGCGCGTATCGGGCGGTTGTAGTGGCGGCGCAATGGGCAATGCAAAGTGAGATTGCTGCGTTAGTGACGGCACCGCTTAATAAGGCGGCTTTGCACATGGCGGGGCACAAATACCCAGGTCATACGGAAATGTTGGCGGCGCTGACTGGTGTTGACGAAGTTTCCTTGATGATGGCGCGGCCAGATTTAGTCGTTATCCACGTGACAATGCACCTCGGGTTGCTTGATGCCATCGCGCTGATCGAACCTGGGTTGGTTTATCGCACCATCGCGCGCGGTCATGCGGCGCTCTGCGCCGCCGGTATCGCGCGGCCGCGTATCGCCGTTTGCGGCGTTAATCCTCATGCAGGGGAGAACGGTTTGTTTGGCGACGGTGAAGAAGAGAAAAAAATTATCCCGGCGCTTACGCGCGCGCAGGCAGAAGGTTGGGACGTCAGCGGGCCGCACCCAGCAGATACGTTGTTTTATCGTGCGCGTCGCGGCGATTTTGATCTTGTCGTGGCTATGTATCACGACCAGGGCTTAGGACCCATCAAGGTGCTCGGTATCGATGAGGCGGTGAATGTTACGGTCGGCTTGCCGGTTATTCGCACCTCGGTCGCGCATGGCACCGCTTTCGATATCGCTGGACGCGGTCAAGCCGATGCACGCGGCATGGTTGCGGCAATCCAGCAGGCTGTTCGTCTAGCACAACGGCATGAGGTGGACTGATGCCATTGAACCTACAGCATTTACCAAAGCCGGAACTCGTTATATTCGATTGGGACGACACACTTATCGATAATTATGCCGCAATTCACGCCGCCATCAATGCTGCGCGCGCGGCCTTTGGGCTGCCAGTCTGGAGCTTAATTGAGACGCGAGAAAACTGTCGGATTGCGCTGAAGGAAATTTTTCCAATCTGGTTTGGCTCGGATTGGGAAAATGCACAGACGATATTTTATGAAACCTTCGAAGCGCAACACCTTCAATTATTGCAAATTAAGTCCGGCGCTGAACAATTATTTCAGCAGCTTCAGCGCGCTCAAATTCCACTAGCCATCAATAGTAACAAAAAAGCGTGTTATTTGCGTGAAGAAATCACATTCCTGCAATGGGATGCTTACTTCAAGGTAAGTATCGGAGCGGGCGATGTTGCTGCGGGCAAGCCAGCGCCTGAAGGAGTCTATGCTATCTGCCGATGCTGTGATGTCATGCCGTGTGACGCCATCTGGTTTGTGGGCGACAATTCTGTCGATCTCACGACAGCGCGCAATGCTGGCGTTACGCCCGTACTCATCGGTGTCGATCACACCACAACGGCTGATTGTATGACGTTCCACGCTCTACCAAATTTGGCCAAGTATTTGGGGGATTTCCTAGGAAGATCATAACGTCTTTACGAATAATTTAGTTTGCAGCGCATCATATGAATACGATATCCAACACTTCAGTACTAAGTTGGTTCAGGAAGAGGCTATAAGCCGCTTCGCTTTGTTGGGAGCATCTATTCATGACGGATAATCTAAAGACACAAAATGTTCAGGATGTTTTTTTGAATTACCTACGGAAGAACAAAGCACCTGTTACCGTTTTTCTCATAAATGGAGTGAAGCTCCAAGGTGTGATAACCTGGTTTGATAACTTTTCTTTGCTGCTGCGCCGTGATGCGCATGCGCAGCTGGTTTATAAGCATGCAATCTCCACCGTGATGCCGACTGTACCGGTGCAGCTCTTTGAGCCGTCTGTTGAGGGTGAGCAAAACGCCGCCGAATAAGGAAGATCGCGAATTGGGCAAACGGGTTCTGGTTGTCCGCCCTTTGCTCCCCGGCGTTTCGCAGTCGCGACGCCCGGAAGCGGCGCTCGCTGAGGCTTCTGGGCTCGCTGAGGCTATCGGATTACAGGTCATCGCTGCTCATGCCATTCGTGTAACGAAAGTCTCGGCAGGCCAGCTGCTTGGTGGCGGTTGGGTGGAGAAAATCAAAGAGCAAGTTACGACGGAAGAATGCGGGCTGGTGTTCGTCGATCATGCCGTCTCGCCGGTGCAACAGCGCAACCTTGAACGCGCATGGCAGACCAAGGTGATTGACCGTACCGGGCTTATTCTAGAAATTTTCGGCGCACGAGCGCGCACAGCGGAAGGCCAGCTGCAGGTTGAACTTGCGGCGCTAACTTACCAACGCTCACGCCTTGTGAGGTCCTGGACGCATCTTGAGCGCCAGCGTGGCGGCTTTGGGTTCATGGGCGGACCAGGTGAATCGCAGCTTGAAATTGACCGCCGTCTCATCGATCAGCGTATCGCCAAAATTAAAGTTGAATTGAAGGATGTAGCGCGTACCCGTGGACTGCAGCGCCGTGCACGCTCCAAGGCGGAACTTCCGACTGTCGCGCTCGTCGGATACACCAATGCCGGTAAATCGACACTCTTTAATCGTTTGACGGCGGCGGATACTTTCGCGCAAGACATGTTGTTCGCTACGCTCGACACGACGATGCGGAAAGCCCGCTTGCCGCGTGGGCACGAAGTGATATTTTCTGACACGGTCGGGTTTATCGCCGACTTGCCCACTGCGTTGATTGCCGCTTTTCGCGCGACGTTGGAAGAAGTGCAGGAGGCCGCAGTCATTCTGCATGTCCGTGATATCGTGCATAGCGATACGCGCGCGCAGCAGCACGATGTAGAACAGGTGCTCGCCGAGCTTGGTATCATGCCAGATGACAAGCGGATTATCGAAGTCCGCAACAAGATTGATGTGCTCCCGCCTGATGAACGCCTCCTGCTTATTGAAGAGTCGGCGCGGCATAATCAGGAATCGGCGCAGCTTGGCGATGTCGCCGATGTGCAGCATCATGGCCGCGGCGGAGTGATTGCGGTTTCTGCTGTAACTGGTGAAGGTATCGCGCTCTTACTGCAGCAAATTGAGACGGCGCTCGGTACTGCTGAGACAATTGTCAAAGTCAAGATTCCTTGCAGCGATGGTGCGGCGCTCGCCTGGGTTCATGCCCATGCGCGAATCCTGCAACAAAAGGCTACAAAAGAGCATATCTCCTTGGAAATCGCCTTGAGTCAGGCCGATTTTGGACGTTTTCAGCAGAAATTCTTGTGAATTGCCTTGCGAAGCCCTTGCCAAATACAAGAAAAATGGCAAGGTAATCGCACTAATCACTGCAACTTTACGAATCACCCAAACGAGGCAACCATGGCTCCCAAGACTTCCTCCAAACCAGCGGCCGCGAAGAAAGCTTCCGATGCCGTTGTCCGTCCGATCAAGGAAACGCTGACCAAGTCGGCCCTTGTCGGTCTTATCGCCGAGAGCAACGAAATCAGCCGCAAGCAAGCTGCTGGCGTATTGAGCACCATCGAGGGTGTGTTTCTCGGTTCCGTGCATCCAAAGGGTAGCGGTGAGTTCACGCTGCCTGGTCTGCTCAAAGTTACGCTGCGTAAGGTTCCGGCTCGTAAGGCTGGCACACTGGTTCGCAACCCAGCCACTGGCGAAATGGTTCCGGCTCCCGCAAAGCCCGCTTCCGTGCGCGTGAAGATCCGTGCGCTGTCGAAGTTGAAGAAGACGGCTGTTGGCGCTTAAGCCAACAGACAACAAATGCAAAAGGGGCTGCCGTGTGCAGCCCCTTTTTTGTTGTGCAAATTTTTTTACTTCTTCCCGATAGGCGCAGGCATTGAACTCGGCATGCCGCCCTGGTTGACCGTCATCGGATTGGTGTTGGCAATCATGTTCATGCGGGCAATTTGCTTATCGATATAGGTATTAATCATACCGACGCGGTTTTCTCTGATGAGCGCGCGGACGGGGTCACCGCTATTGCCTTCTTCGGTTACGATATAGCGCAAGTAAGGGCCGCTGGCGGTGAGGGTTTGGTGACAGGCTGCCGTTAAGCCCTGAGCGAGCATGAAATTTGCGCCGACATCCATATTCTGCGAGGCGAGATGCATCAAGCCCATAAAGCTTTCTTCGATTGAGCCAGCGTGGATTGTGGTTATCACCAAGTGGCCCGTTGTTGCGGCGCGCAGGATTTGCTCGGCGGCCCGTGGTGAGCGCACCTCACCAACGAGGATGTAACGCGGCGTCCAACGCAAGGCGCGCTTGAGTGGTGTTGCCCAATCTTCGTCGCGCTCTACCTGCACCTGATAGCAATAACCGTTGTCGCCGACCTGACCATCGAGCAAATATTCGACCGGATCCTCGACCGTGATGCCGACACCGCCGAAGCGTAGCAAGTATTCGCGCAATAGGGCGAAGCTGGTGGTGGTTTTGCCATGACCGGTCGCACCCGACATCATGATGAGGCCGTCACGGCGGCCAAGGCCGCCGAGCAGCGTCGCAATATGCGGTGGATAACCGAGGCTGGTCAGGGTGGCAACATTGGCATTAATTTTACGCAGAATAATCCATTCCGCGCCAGATGCGAGCTTTTGATAAGAAAGACGGAAACGCATTCCGTCATAAGAAAAGGCCGAGTCCGGACTTTCCATTTCATTACGGATTTTCTCCGCCATCTTCATCGCGTCTTCGTGAAATTCTTCGGGCAGGGGGCGTGACCAGATATTACTTTGGTCGCGCGCGGGCGAGCGATAGCGCGCTTCGCCAAACCTGTCGATACGGAGATACAAGTCCATCATCGGCATATCTTTTAGTTTGCCGGGGCCAGATACCTTCGGGGGCGTCGTTGCGCCAGGAGTGGGATTATCGGGGGTCATCATGAGCCTCGTTTATAGGATTCACTTTTTAAGGGGACCAAGATTGGGCGTCAGCGTGCCGGGCGTAACCTGTGGGTTCGACAATTTTGCGGCGATTTTCTCGACATAGGTCGTAATCATGCCGATTTTCTTGTCGCGAATAAGGGCGCGAATAGGGTCGCCGGGGGCGTTTTCTTCGGTATAAAGATAACGGATGTAGGGGCCGGTCTCGCGCATGGTTTGATAAATAAGCGCGGTTAAACCGGCGGCAAGAATATTCTCGACTCCAGGCCCCATCGATTGTTCGGCGAGATAGATCAAACCCATCAACGCTTCTTCCGGCGAACCGGCGTGAACAGTGGTGATAACCATGTGTCCGGTTGTGGCGGCGCGCAGTAACTGCTCCGCTGCCTTGGGGGTGCGAATCTCGCCAACAAAAATATAGCGTGGTGCCCAGCGCAGTGCGCGCTTTAGGCAAATTGCCCAGCCTTCTTCGCTGTCGACTTCTACCTGGAAGCAGTAGCCGCCTTCGCCGTGGCGACCCTTCATGATGAATTCGACAGGGTCTTCGATGGTCACGGCGGTGCCGCCATTGCGGCGGAGATAATCGGCGAGAATTGCGGCTGCCGTAGTGGTTTTACCAGCGCCGGTCGCGCCAGAGACGAGCACCAGGCCGTCGCGCTGACCTAGACTACGAATGCTGCCGAGCAGATGCGGGGCGATGCCGAGCTTTTCGATATCGGGGACTTGCGTATTGATGCGTCGCAAGCAGACCCAGGTTTGTCCGTCTGCTAGCGTTTGTTTGGATATACGGACGCGGATGCCGTCAAAGTCCATCGCGCCATCGTTGTTTTTCAGATCAGCATTGATGCGTTCAGAAAGCCGTTCGACGACCGGATCAAAATCGTCCGGCACATTCATATTGTGCCGGTGCTTACCCTTTTCGCGTGGCAAATATTTCGCCTTATCGCGTTCATCAAGGCGAATATAGAGATCGGTGAAGTTGAGATCACCAAGAGTCAATGTGGACATGAACAACCGCGACGCAATAGGTAAGGATTTTTTGAAATCAGCCAAGATGATGGCGGAATTTCCCTAACGCCGCGTTAATTGACAATTTCCCAGGTAAGGGGCTGTGGTGGAAAGAAAGGCGTAACTTTTTCCGTGCCAATGCAGGCCAAAGCAGGAATGGGCTGCGCCGTTTGCCTTAAGGTAATCTGGTCTTCGTTAGGGGCGAGACCATAGAAGCGCGCGCCGTTCAGGCTGGCAAATTTTTCTAGGTTCTCAAGCTTACCTTCCTGAGCGAATATCGCGGTATAGAGTGGCATCGCCAGAGGGGCGGTATAGATGCCAGCACAGCCACAGGCACTCTCTTTCGCCGCTTGCGGATGCGGTGCGGAATCCGTGCCAAGGAAGAAACAGGCGGCCCCTGAGGTCGCGGCCTGAATGAGCGACAGTCGGTGTTGCTCGCGCTTGGCAATCGGCAGACAATAGAAATGTGGTCGGATGCCGCCAGTAAAAATCGCGTTGCGATTGATATGCAAGTGATGTGCTGTAATCGTTGCTGCCAGATGGCCGCTACCGGATTCAGCGCTGACATAATCAACGGATTCCTGAGTCGTGGCGTGCTCAAGGACAATTTTGAGCGCAGGAAAATCGCGGCGCAGACCAGGCAGCACGCGGTCGAGGAAAATTTTTTCACGATCAAAAATGTCCACGTCTGGATCAGTCACTTCGCCATGTACCAGCAGTGGCAGCCCGATTTTTTCCATCCGCGCGAGTACGGTAGTGA
>JAGOHT010000060.1 GCA_017996055.1 Alphaproteobacteria bacterium | reverse complement strand
CCGCAAAGCCGCGCGGCTTGGCGGCGTCTGCTCGACCTTGGCCTCACCGATGCACTCCGTGCCCGTTTCCCGAAAGAACACCACGCTTTCACTTTTTGGGATTATCAGGCGGGTGCCTGGCCGCGCGATAACGGCATACGGATCGACCATTTTTTGCTCTCACCAGAAGCCGCCGACCGGCTGCAGGATTGCCGTATCGATCGCGAACCGCGTGGCTGGGAAAAAACCTCTGACCACACGCCTGTTTTGCTAACGCTTAGCGACGCTTAATATCCATTACCCCAAGCAGGAACGCCGCAAAGCCCAGCTGCAGCCCGCCGACAATACCGGTGGTGGCCACAATCATCACGCGCATGACATTGCGATAATCCAGAGCGCCGAAATTGACTGACGACCATAGCTGCGCGGCATAGAGAATGCCCCCGGCCCCGCCGAGCAACACGAGGAGCGCCGCAATCAACAGATGCTCCACCGTCAACCGATCAAGCCAGCCATAGACCGTCCTTGGCGGCAATATGCCCTGCAACACCGCATATCGCCGCGCCAGCAGCGCAAAGGTGATGCTCTGCACTCCAACAAGAATTGACAGCGCACCGACCAGCAAGGAGTGGACATCCAACCCCACCTGCGGTGTGACCATAAACGGCCCGGGCAGCAAAAGCCCTGCGAGCAACAGCCCGAACGCAATCATGCCAATGCCAGGATAGAGATAAAGCCACCGTGGACTATAGAGCAGCAGGAAGCGCAAATGCCGCCAACCATCACGCCAGGAACGCATATGCGAACGCCGCCCGCCGCGTCCATCTTTAGCGAGCGCGACAGGAGCTTCGGCGATGACATAGCCCGCCAAAGCCGACCGCACAATAATTTCGCTGGCGAATTCCATACCTGTCGTACGCAAGTCGAGCGCTAAAATCGCCTTCCTGTCAAAGGCGCGCAACCCACAGTGAAAATCGCCGACAGGGATTTTGAAAAACAAACGTCCCAGAAAGCTGAGCACCGGGTTGCCGAGATAACGGTGCAAAGCCGGCATCGCCCCCTGAGCAATACCGCCCCGAAAGCGGTTGCCGACCGCGAGTTGCGCCCCAGCGCTTAACTTCTCAATCAGCCATCCGGCTTGACGAAAATCGTAGCTCGCATCGCCATCGCCCATCACAATATAACGGCCACGCGCGGCTTGAATGCCTCCCAGCAGCGCCGCACCATAGCCCTTGACCGCCACGGCCACGATGCGCGCACCAACGGCAGCGGCCACCGTGACGGAATCATCCGTGCTGCCATTATCCGCGACGATGACCTCGCCACGCACCTTCTCGGCCCTCAGATAATCCTGCGCCCAGGCAACGCAAGTCCCAATCGTCCGTGCTTCATTGAGGCACGGGATGACAAAGGAGACTTCAAGATCCGGATCAGCAGTCATGGTGGCAAGTTACCCAGCAGGAAACGGTTCACTATGCCTTGATTCAACCGTGCCGCAAAGTCGCTTTGCCGAGCTTAAACAGCTGCTGGCGGGGCTTTGTGCCACTTTTTGATCGTGTTGACGATATCCTCAAGCTTGAACGGCTTGTTGATATAGTCATCCATGCCCGCAGCCAGGCATTTCTCGCGGTCACCGGTCAGCGCATCTGCGGTCAGAGCCACGATGACGGTCTGATACGATTTTCCGGCCTCCATATTGCGGATAGCACGCGTCGCCTCAAACCCGTCCATCTCGGGCATCTGGCAGTCCATAAAGACGATCTCATAACGCAGCCGTTGCATCAGGCTAACGGCTTCCTTGCCATTTGCCGCCTTATCAACCGTACACCCCAAGTCCGTCAGCAGCTTTGCCATGAGGAGCTGATTAACCTTGAGATCATCAACGACGAGGGCGCGCTTGCCGGGGAACTGCACCTTCTCTTCGTTCAGCGAAACTCTTTCTCCGCGCAGCATTTTATGCACAGTCTGATGTGAGATATGCGCCCCACTGTCTTTCTGCAGGAGTCGCAACATCCCCAAAAGATATTCAGCAAAACATGGTTTGTGGAGCACGCCATCAAGACAATCCTGCGTATCCGGAGCCTGCGCCGAGGACGCAGTCGGAGCCAGCAGTGCTACCGTACGCGGGAAGGCTTTTTGTCGCCCCTTAATTTTTGCGGCATAGTGTAGTAACCGCTCCCGCCCCAAATGATCATCAAGTATTACAAAGCGGTAAGGATCCCCGCCCGCCTCTGCTTCATTCAACGCCTCCAGCATGGCTTCTGCCGAAGGCGCAATGTTACAGCGCACCCCCTCCTGCTGGAGAATATCGTGGGCAATCTGAGCCCCAGGCAGGTAATCATTGACCAGCAGTACGCGCGTAAATTCCAGGTTTCCGTCTGCTACCGCTGCGACACGCCCAACCGCCTGCCCTTCCGGCAGTACAATATCGAAATGAAAAGTTGTGCCCTTTCCAACTCCGCTGCGGACTCCAATCTTTCCCTGCATCATCTCGACTAGCTCGCGCGAAATTGCCAGCCCAAGACCAGTGCCGCCAAACTTCCGGGTCGTGGATTCTTCGGCTTGTGTAAACTTCTCGAAAATATAGTCCAGCTTGTCCGCCGGGATACCGCACCCTGTATCCTCAATCTCTAAGAACAAACGGACGGTTTGATTTACATCGGGGAGCGCGGCCACACGAATGAGGACGTGTCCTGTTTCAGTGAATTTAATGGCGTTACCAACAAGATTGAGAACAACCTGCTTTAAGCGGCCAGAATCACCAACAAGAAAACGCGGCACGTTGGGCATGAATTCAACAAGCAGCTCAAGCCCTTTTGCTTGCGTACGCAACATCACAACATTGCAAATTTCTTGTATGGTTTCGTGGAGATCAAAATTGATGGGCTCCAGAACCATCTTGCCAGCTTCAATCTTTGAGAAATCCAGGACATCATTAATGATATCAAGGAGATGCTCACCAGAACGCAGCACGATCTCCGCCCAGCCCCGTTGTTCAGGATTTAGCGGCGTAGTGAGCAGCAGCTGGGTCATGCCTAACACGCCGTTCATCGGCGTGCGGATTTCATGACTCATATTAGCAAGAAATTCTGATTTTGCACTATTTGCATTCTCGGCTGCCTCCTTGGCGTCCATCGCCGCAGCCCTTGCCGTTTCGACTTCAATAATCCATCGCTGTAGTTCATGTTCAGCTTTTTCTTTTTGTTTAATGCGTAGAGCCAGTGTTTTTCTGGTTTGTTCCAGTTCCGAATACCAGTGGCGCATACTCCGCAACACAAATATTTTGACCAGAAATTTATAGGCTAGGAAAAAACAGGTGAGAACGACAGAGTAATGCACTTGAATAGCGAGCCTTTCGCCATCGCTATTCGGCAACAACCTTTTTATTTCCGCAGCAAAATAGTGACTGGCTAAGACGATCCAGATTGAAAGGATGACAGCATAAAACAGCCCGCCCAGCAGCAACCTTCTTTGTAGGGTAAAACTTTCACCCTGGGTTACATCAATTTTCTCGCGCATCGCCAAGGCTACGGCCAATGCAGTAGCTCCCGTCATCGCCTGCAACACCAGAATAGCGAAGATTAACGTATAGGGGGGGGGCGATTCACCAAAACGGCAGTCAGCAAAAGGGAAAACCTGTGCCGCCATCATGCCAACATAGTGCATCCCACATATAGCAAACGCCATGATTCCGGCTGCCAGCAACCGCCAGAGTTTGGGATGACTTAGCCCGCCGGCCAAAAGTCGCAAAGCCATCCAAAGTGCTGCCCAAGAAGCGCCCACAGCAATGAGCGCAGAGAGGGCATATGTTATAGGATTGTGACGAACTTCCGCATCTATCTGCATGGCAGCCATGCCTATGTAATGCATGCAGCATATACCCGCACCCATGACAAGAGCAGAAAAGAGATGCCGCTTGCGACTAATTATTCTTTGAGCAATCGTATGGAAAGCAAGAAACGATGCGGCAATGGCCGCAAATAGGGAAACCAGTGTCGTGACGAGATCGTACGTCACAACCATACGCATCTGCATCGCCAGCATGCCGATGAAGTGCATCGACCATATCGTCCCCCCCAAAACGAAGGCCCCGGCGATTTCCATAATCAGCTGTGTCCGGCGAGTGTGCTCCCCACGCAGATAAGTGACGATTGTTAGCGCGACGAACGAACCGACCATGGCGAGCACAAAAGACAGGCAAACCAACTGATAGTTGTATTGATGCACAACGCCGTTCATGGATGAGACATCCCAATTGAAGTATCTCTCGGGCATAAGTTGGTCAGCATCCGTCGAAAGGCCTGATGCCCAAAATAGGGCGATGAAAAGCGGAGTATAAAATCAGTGTTGTTGACGAATAATTAAAGGCATTTATCGTAATTGATGTTTGAATCCAACGCTAAAACCATAGAAGATCATGTCAGACGCCGTAGACCTCACCAATTTGCGCACGATTACTGGCGGCGATGCCACGGTCGAGCATGAGCTTTTCACGATCTTCCTTGAATCGTCGGTAGAGTGCCTAACGGCACTCCAAAATAATACAAACGCTGGCGGCAGTGATGAATGGCGCCGCCAGGCTCATGCCTTCAAGGGTATTAGCCATGCGCTAGGCGCAACTGTGCTCGGTGATCTATGCCGCGATGCGCAGAATTGTGCGCCCGAGAATCTCGATGAAAAAGCTCGCTTAGCAGCAGCCATTAGTGCCGAACATGCGCGCGTCGTCGCTTTTGTGAAAGAGTTGCTGGCGACAATAAATACGGCTTAATGTGCTGTCCGTAACGCCATAAGTGTCTGTAAAGAAACAATTTGGAATCCGCGCTGCCGATAATCGGCGAGCCACCGATGCAAGACCTTGATGGTGCTGCTGTGCGGATGTCCTATGGCGATCGCCGAGCCATGCTTGCGTGCTAGCGCCTCGGCACGCGCCAGTTGCCGCTCAACCTCGGCTTCCGTCACTGTGTCGTCTAGAAAAACATCCCGCGATAGAGTAGGAATACCCGCCTCGCGCGCCGCCGCCGCCGCCACACTCTTTGCCGAAGTGACAGAATCTAGAAAAAGCAAATTACGTCGCCGCATTTCTTCGATAACCGGCGCCATCGCTGTTGCATCGCTTGTGAAACGGCTTCCCATATGATTGTTCATGCCTATCACCGAAGGGAGGTTCGCAAACCCCTCCCGCAGACGACGTGTGATTTCCGCCGCCGATAAATCAACGGTCAGGGCTTCGGGTCCCGGATCCGCACTGCCCTCCGGCTGCATCGGCATATGAAGCAAAATGTCATGGCCAGCTGCCGATGCCTGCCGCGCCAAGGCGGCCGATTTCGTGCCATAGGGCAGAAACGTCATAGTCACTTCCGGCGGTAAGGCTATCGCTGCACGTGTCGCCGCCTCTGCTATGCCGCAATCATCAATGACCAAGGCAATCATTGGCTGTTTGCCGGGAAAAATGAACTGTGGGGGCTTCAATACGGTTCTCATGATGCCGCTTGGCGCACTCAGCGGAGGCAATGGAGGCAGATGTAACGGTGCTAGAGCAGCAACCTCCTGTGGCTCTACCACCGTCGAGGTTGGCGGCTTTTGTTCAAATAAGCCGGAAAAGGCGAAGAAGATGAGGCCACAAAGGACGAGCAACGCCACAAGCCCGACAAGTAACTCCGGCAGCCTATGCATGCGGACGCCAGAGCCGCAAACTCAGCGACTGCACCATGACGAGAAGACTGCTCAGGCTCATGCTAAGCGCGGCGATATAGGGCGGCACATTGCCCATCGCGGCCAGCGGCAGAGCAACCAGGTTGAAAATAACCGCCCACCAGATATTGAGATACATCACGCGCTGCGCAGCGCGCGCCAGGTCGAAGATAGCCGGAACCAACCGCAAATCGTCGCGCAACAGGCGGATAGGAGCCGCGGCATCAGCCGCCGCGACGCCGCCATGCATGGCAATACCTAGATCGGCAATTGCCAGCGCTGGTGCGTCATTCATACCGTCGCCAACCATAGCGACAACCTCACCCCATTTCTGACGCTTTTGAATCTCTTGTAGTTTATCCTGTGGCAGTGCTTCGCCAATGACATGGCCAATTCCCAACCGCTTGGCCAGTGACAATGTTGTATGCTTATTGTCGCCGCTGATGATAGAAAGATTATAATGTTGGTTCAGCAAACGCTGCACAGCCTCCTGCGCTTCGGGGCGCAGCCCATCGCGGAACGACATCAGGCCAAGCAACCGAGGTTGCGGCGACAGCGCGGCGACCCATGATAGGCTCCGCCCACGTTCTTCCCAACCGGCGGCGGTGGCGGCGGCGTCTTCCAGCGGCACATGATGCTCAATCATATACTGCAAATTGCCACAAACGAGTTCGGTCCCGTCTTGCAAAATGCCTTGCACCCCGCGCCCAAACACTATCTTGGCGTCGGTGCGAAGTGTCGGCAGTGCTAGCGGCAGTGAACGGTTTGCAATCGTCGCCCGAATGGCCGACGCGATAGGGTGATTGGTTTTCTGGTTGAGCGCGGCGGCATAAGCCAGAATTTGGTCGCTTGAATGCTGGCCAAAAGTGACTGTCTCCGCCAACTCCGGGGTGCCCGACGATAAGGTGCCGGTCTTATCGAATATCACTGTATTGACCTCGGCCGCTTGTTCAAGCGCGCTGGCATCCCGCAGCAATATCCCATGCCTTGCCGCCTGCCCCACGGCGGTGGAAATGACCATCGGCACCGCAAGCCCCAACGCGCATGGACAAGCCATGAGCAAAACGGCTAAAGCCGCCTGCTGCCCCTGCGCCAACTCACCATGGAACCACCAGAAGCAGAAGGTCAGCACTGCGAAGACCACCACAACATTGATAAAGTGGCTCGCGGCGCTATCCGCCAGCCGCTGACTCTTCGGATGGCTGGCTTGCGCCACAGCCACCATATCAGCTAGATGGTCAAGTACCGTTTGCCCGGCATGGCTGGTGACCTTCACTTTCACACTTCCGTTCAGGCAAAGCGCGCCAGCAATCACCGCATCACCCGTACCGACAACGCGCGGCACGGCCTCACCGGTAACATGCGCGTAATCAAGCGTCGCCATGCCATCTGTCACTTCGCCGTCGAGGGCCAGGCGCTCGCCCGTCCACACGACTATAACATCGCCCAGTGATATTTCCGGCAACGGCACCAGAATTTCGCCGCCACCATTCACGACGCGCCGAACCTGCTGCGGCTGCAAAGCGACAAGATGATGCACCGCCGCCATCGTCTTGCGCCGCACGAGTTGCTCGACCCAACGCCCCAGCAGCACGAAGGTAATCACTAACGCAGAGGCCTCAAAGGCCAGTGGCTCGGGGCTGTTCTGCACGACGCGCCAGACGCTGGTGCCATAGGCGATACTCGCGCCCAAGGCCACTAAAACATCCATATTGAGTGTGCGGTTGCGCAATGCCCGCACCGCGCCTTGATAAAAAGGCAATCCGCCCCAAAACTGAACCACACTCCCCAGCACCAACGCCAGAACATGCGGCAAGACAAACCGATGCTCGCCCAAGGCGTGGCTCAGCATTTCGACCAGAAGTGGCATCGACAACATGAAGCACACCGCTACACGAATGCTCTCCAGCCGTTCGCGACGCATGACACTGCCAATCCCCTGCCAGGGCGCTGCCTTATAGCCCGCCTTCTGCACCGCGGCCATGAGCTGCGTCGGCGCAGTTAGTTCAGCATCGTAATCGATATCGGCGCGCTCCTGCACCAGGTTGACCGAAGCACGACGAACACCGGTGACGCGAAGCAGATTATGCTCCACCCGTCCGACGCAGTTGCTGCAATGCATCCCGGCAACGGAGAGTGCGAGATGGCGAATGGGGTCGCCGGAGCTTGATTCTGGTTTTTGCTGTGTCATGACGGCAAAATACTCGCTAAGGTGCGGCGGTGCATCACATTTTTTAACGCTTTTGCCATGACGGAACCTGCTGAAAAGCTTTTAGATTTTTCTGATCTCCTGACGGGTGCGGCGGAAACGCCACAGATTGTCGCCTTTTTGACCGCGCTGAACCAGCGCGGCATCACTGCTGCTGACCTGACGGCGTTGGTCAAGGCCATGCGCGCGGCAGCGCTGCCCTTCCCACCTATGCCGGACGCCATCGATGTCTGCGGCACCGGCGGCGATGGGCTGGATACGCCTAATATATCGACGGCTGTCGCTTTGGTTGTCGCGGGCTGCGGCGTGCCGGTCGTCAAGCATGGCAACCGTGCCGCCTCCAGTCGCTCCGGCTCGGCTGATGTGCTGGAAGCACTGGGGGTCAATCTGGCCGCGAATACGGCGGCGGCCAGCATGGCACTGGCACAGGCCAATCTCTGCTTCCTCTTCGCCCGCTTTTATCATCCGGCTATGCAGCATGTCGCGACGGCGCGAAAAGCCATCGGCGAGAGGACTATTTTCAATCTCGCTGGGCCGCTGGCTAATCCGGCGCAGCCACAACGGCAATTAGTCGGGGTCTATGACCGTGCCTGGCTCATACCAGTGGCGGAAGCGTTGCGCGATTTGGGGAGCCGGCACGCCTGGGTGGTGCATAGCCGGGACGGCATGGACGAGCTGAGCACCCGCGCCCCCAGCGATGTCATCCGCCTCAAGGAAGGTATCTTGACCGAAGACGTCATTAACCCCGAAGATTATGGTCTACCTTGTCCACCGCCTGATGCCCTGCGCGGTGGCGACGCGCAGGAGAATGCAGCACTCATCCGTGCATTGCTGACCGGGGCGACTGGGCCATTGCAGGATATCGTGAGTTTGAATGCAGGAGCAGCGCTCGTGATTGCTGAACACGCGCAAACGCTGGGAGAAGGCATTGCTTTGGCGCGCGCAGCCATCCGGAATGGCAAGGCCGCCAATTGCCTGACGCAACTTATCGCCACGACGAGACAATTATGAACGACTTGCTGCTCGAAATTTGCGAAAAGAAACGCGCGCATATCACCGCCTGCCGCAACGCAATGCCGCTCGCCACCCTGGAAGCGCGTATTGCCGCCTTGCCGCCTGCACGAGACTTTGTTGGTGCGCTGCAAGCCAAGCGCGCGGCAGGCACCTATGGCCTCATTGCGGAACTGAAGCGCGCATCCCCCTCCGCTGGTCTTATCCGGCCTGATTTTGATGTCGCACAACTGGCGCAGGCTTATGCCGCCGCTGGAGCAGCATGCCTTTCCGTCCTCACCGACCAGCCTTATTTCAAAGGACAAGATAGCGATATCGCCTTCGCGGCCAGCGCAGAACTGCCCATCCTGCGTAAGGATTTCATGCTGGATGTTTATCAGGTGGCGGAAGCGCGCGTGCTGGGCGCGGACTGTATCCTCCTCATCATGGCGGCCTTAACAGACAGCGCAGCTGCGGAACTATATAATGCCGCCATCCATTATGGTCTGGCGGTTTTAGTGGAAACCCATAACGCCGAAGAAATGGCGCGCGCCTTACGCTTGCCCGGCGGCATGATCGGCATCAACAACCGTAACCTCAAAACCCTGCAAACCGATTTAGACACGACACCCAAACTCGCCAAGCTAGTGCCCCCTGGTCGCCTGCTGGTCAGTGAAAGCGGACTACGCAACCACGCCGACCTTCGTCATATGGCCGATCAAGGTATCAGCAGTTTTCTGGTGGGAGAGCACTTGCTCAAGCAACCAGACTTGTATGCGGCAACACAACAACTGCTGAACGGCTGAGCGTCACTTTGTCGCAGCGCCCTTGAAGATAGATTCTTGACTTGCCTGTAACCCCATGGCCTAAGGAGAAGATGCAAATCAATCCAAATCCTCAAAGTGGGTTGTTGCGCCGCTTGCGACTGAGTGGCGTTGGGCATGTTGTTATTATTATGCTGGCCTTGTCGTTATTGCTGCGCAGCATGATGCCCGCCGGTTTTATGCCAGACATCAGCAAGGCCGCCAATTTCCCGCTCAAGATCTGCAGTAGTTACGGCAGCAAGACCATTCTCGTGCCGTTGGCTGATTTTTTTGCCCAAGCCGGAAAAACGGGAAAACCAATCTCTTCTGATGATGCCGTCCACAAACAGCATGATTGTGTACTGTGCGCCGCTCCCGTGCAGGGCACCGGCAACGACAATGCGAATCTCCTGCATGCTGTACTGTTCTACAGCATCGTGCTCAGCTTCATTGCATGGGTTGGCGCAACGCGCCATCGCTATGAAGCCGCCACCGCGCCACGCGGACCACCGTCCTTCTCCTGAACAACTAACTTCTTGTACAGCACAGCGCCACGCCATGAGGCGATGGAGGTTCGCGTGCTTTTCACTACGATTGTTCTGGAGATTTCCCATGTCAAATATACTAACGCGTGCCAAGCAAGCCGCCGCCGCACTCACTGCGGTCGTTGCCCTGAATGTAGCAACAGCCGCGCCGGCTTATGCCTGGGGACACACTGCGAGTGATAAAGCCCGCAATGCTGCTTTGGTGATTGGTGGTCTCGCGGTCGGTGTTGCGGCCATTCGCCGTGTGCGTCGCCCCACACGTGTGCAAAACAAGCAGCACACCCACGGCTAAGAGCATTTGCGTGCAGCAATGCGGGCGGTTTCGGCCGCCTGCATTGCCTCGCTACGCCATGCCTTAATCTCATGCTGATAACCAGCCAGAGCTTGCGCGGGCTGTTTCAGGTATCTGGAGCTTGGCTTCCCGCCCAGCCCAGCCCTGAATCCGCCGACCGCGTGATGACGTGCGGCTTCTCCATGCTCCAACATATCGGAGCGGGGTCGCGCGTGAACATGTGGTATCCGCGCCGAACCATGCACGGCATTGCCCCGCTACTCGCGCGCATCGAGTGGCTAGCAATCCGTCAGGTCGAAGTTTTGCACGAAGGTTGCCATATCGAATTGTTCGATATGGAAATGGAGAACTTCAAGCGTAGCCTGAAGTTTTTTAACGTTGCCCGCGCCCGCAGCCAGCGCCTGGTCGTCATGATCGGAGGCAACTACAAGAACCCGCGCGCCAATCAAGACCATCTGGCACGCTTTGACCATCGTTTCCGCGCCCGTCTGCAAAGCATGATTAATATGATTTGGCTTGACGAGATGAATGCCGTCACCAGCCGTACGACCAGTAAATCCGGGGCCGATGATGACTGGGATATCATGCGGATGCTGCCCAATGTTGGCGCAACCTTTGGTGCCAAAGAAATTTTTAATCCAACAGCAATTCAAAGGTCACTGCAGGCCGAGCATTTCGCCCAGGCAACAGAATTTCTCGATGAAATTAAGCACATGCCGCGCAATTCTGCACGCGAGCATAGTATTTTTGTCGGACTAAAAATCCCAAAACATCAAGACGACAACGATATTGATTGGGGTCCAGCTCCAGAATTTCAACGCTTGCCGTTTATTCAGGCATTACAGTCTGTATTCAATGCCTTCGATATGGATACGCCGACAACACACCATCCGCGTGGTCATGGCGATCATATGAATTATCAGAAACGCCATAATTACGTGCCAACGCTGGAGGTGGGTAGTGCCACAGCTTGATCCATCGCCATTTTATCGCACCCATGTTTTTGTCTGCACCAACAGCGTCGAAGACCCTCGTTGCTGCGGCCAACGTGACAGCCATGCGCTGTTTCTTCATCTGCGGCGTTTTGTGCACAAGCTTGGACTGCGCGACATCGCCGTAACCAAAACCGGCTGTATGGGCCGTTGCATGAGCGGGCCATCGCTCGTGATTTATCCCGACAATGTCTGGTATGCGCCGCGGGATTTACATGACGTTGAAGCCATAGCGACCCACCATTTACAGGCTGGCCGCATCGTCGAGCAGCTTTTGATGCCTGCAATTGAACCGGCCTTGCCCGGCTATGACACCTTAGTTACCCCCAACAAACCAGAATGAATAGAAAGGC
>JAGOHT010000059.1 GCA_017996055.1 Alphaproteobacteria bacterium | reverse complement strand
GCGGCAGCGGCTCTGCCGCGCTCTGCACGTCAAACGCCGTGATGTCGATTTCGACCGCGCCGGTGGGCAGCCGGTCGTTCAGCGTCTCCGCCGGGCGGTTCACCACCTTGCCGGTGACGGTCACGACGCTCTCAAGCTTCACGCCCTCAACCGCGGGCAGCAGGGGGCTGGAGCGGTCAATCACGCACTGGGTCAGGCCGTAATGGTCGCGCAAATCGACGAAAACCAGGCTGCCATGGTCGCGCTTGCGGTGCACCCAGCCGGAAAGGCGGACGGTCTGGCCAGCATTTTCGGCGCGCAGCGCGCCACAGGTATGGGTGCGATAGGGATGCATTGCGGAAATCCTGTTTTGAAATCACTGAAAACTTGGCTTGAAACCACGCTAAAAAACGTGTTTTGTCAATAGTATTAGGGCATTGTGATCATCTTACCTCAACCGCTCGTGACCAACTGGAACTGCACTCTGGCTCTATTGTTAACACTACTCAGGACCACCAAATCCCCATGAACATGATCACCACGACCGATGCCCTGGCGGCCTTCTGCGCCCGCCTGCAAAATGAGCCGTATATCACGGTCGATACTGAATTTATGCGCGAGCGCACTTATTGGCCGAAGCTCTGCCTGCTGCAGATGGCGGGGGCGAACCTGAACGACCCCGACCAGGTGGCGGCGATTGACCCGTTGGCCGAGGGCCTGGACATGGCGCCGGTCTTCGCCTTGATGCGTGACCCTAAGATTATTAAGGTCTTCCATGCCGCGCGGCAGGATGTGGAAATTTTCTACAACCTGATGGGCGAGATTCCCCAGCCGCTGTTCGATACTCAGGTGGCGGCTATGGTCTGCGGATTTGGCGAATCTGTAAGCTATGAGACGCTGTGCGCCAAGCTTGCCGATGCCAAGATTGACAAATCCAGCCGCTTTACCGACTGGTCGGTGCGTCCGCTCACCGAAAAACAGGTGGTCTATGCGCTTGGCGATGTGACGCATCTCCGCATCGTTTATAGCCGCCTGATGGCACAGATTATCAGCACCGACCGTGGCAGCTGGCTCGACGACGAGATGGAGACGCTGCACGACCCCGAAATCTACCGCACGACGCCGGAGCGCGCTTGGGAGCGGCTGAAGCTGCGGCACGAGAAGCCGCAGGTGCTGCATTTCATTCAGGCGCTTGCGGCCTGGCGCGAAAAGCTGGCGCAGACGCATGATATCCCTCGTAGTCGCGTTTTGCGGGACGAAGCACTGCTGGAAATCGCGCATCACCCGCCGCGCGATACGGTGGCGCTGGCGCGGATTCGTGGTCTCGGTCAGGGCTTTGCTGAGGGCAAGCATGGGCAGGAGATCATTGCCGTCATAGCTGAAGCGCAGGGGCAAAAGCCGACGATTGTGCAAAAGGCCGATCATCACCATCTGCCGAACAATATCGGCCCGGTGGTAGATTTGTTGCGCGTGCTGCTCAAGCAGGTGGCAGAGGAGAACGGCGTGGCCAGCCGGTTGCTCGCCAGTGGCGATGATCTCGACATGATTGCGACCTATGACCAGCCGGATGTTCCGGCCATGCAGGGCTGGCGCTATGAGCTATTCGGCAAGCAGGCGCAGGCCTTGAAGCGCGGGGAACTTGCGCTGAAAATTGAAAAGCGTATGGTAAAATTTATCTCCGTTAAGGACTAACGATTCACGAGAGGGCGGGCATGGCGAATGAGCGCGCGCCGCAGCAGGCGCTGTTTGGGGCTGGTTGCTTCTGGGGCGTCGAGACGGCTTTTACGGAAACGCCTGGCGTTACGGCGACGCAGGTTGGTTATTGCGGCGGTAATCTCGACCGTCCGACCTATGATGATGTCTGTAGCGGCACCAGCGGCCATACCGAGGTCGTGCTCGTGCAGTTTGACCCGGCCAAAATCAGCTATCAGGCACTGCTGGAGCGCTTTTTCGCCATCCATGACCCGACGCAGCTGAACCGGCAGGGGCCGGATATCGGGCACCAATATCGCTCCGTCATTCATTTTTTTGATGCCGAGCAGGAGCATATGGCGCGCGACTTCCGCACCGCCCTCAGCGCTTCCGGCAAGCATAGCCACCCGATTGTCACGGCGATTGAACCCGCGCCAACTTTCTGGCCCGCCGAGGAATATCACCAGAAATACCACCAGAAGCATGGCGGCGGTTGCCGTGCCTAGGCAGGCTATTCTGTGTTGGATTCTCGTGCTGGCGCTCAGCCTCATGCCACAGTTGGCAAATGCCCGCGATACAAGACTTAGCTCTGTCGTAGCGTTTCAGCGCCAGTCACCTCACATACAGCAGTGGCTTGCCAATCCATCGCTGGCCTATGTGGAATCGTATGTGCGTTTTGACGCCACGTTGTCTGAGAGCGTCATCTTCGGCGTCGATCAGGAATTTCTCGATGGCGTTACGAAGCCTTTGCATATCAAAGGCGGCGACTGGATGGGCTTCGTCGGCTTGCAGCGCAATGGCAAGGTTTGGGTGGCGACTGGCACTGATGAAACTGATGGCGGCACACCGAGTAAGGACAGAAAATGGGTGATCCTGGATTTAGGCGAGCCGCTGCAGCCCGATAGCTGGTACCGGATTCATGCCGTCGCCGATTTTGCCAAGCGCCAGCATGTATTGTTCAGCGTTTCTGGGCCAGGGCTGGAGAAGTCCTTTGATTTGAGCGCCTACAAACTGGACTATCCGAACATGATGCCTTTTGAGGCTCGGGTCTTGACCACCTATGGCTTGGTGATGAATGGCTCAGCACTGGGTGGCACGGCGGATGCTAATGCGAAGGTCTATTTCGATGATTTTCGTGCCGGAATTGGCGCGATAATCGGGGATAAAACAGTTGACCATGAACTGTTCTATGACGGTTTTGAGGATAGCGCTAAGCTCCCGCTTGTGCAGCCAATCAGTAAGCTGGATGTATTTATCAGCATGAAAATAGCGCTCAAGCCTTATGCGGATAATGTTTGGTATTTAGAGCGCGAAGAAGCTTTGGCGAAACCGCAAATGGTGGGGTTTGCCAAATCTGGCAAGGGCGTCATGCTAATTGACGGCACGTTAAAAGACACGCGTTTCCACGATTGGGTTAAGGAATAGCCTGAGCAAAATCTCTTGCCGTTCTGCCAAAAGCGGGGCAACAGTGTGGGTAAGCACTGTTGTTTTATGTGGGGACGCGTGACCCAGAACCAATCCATGAGCGGGGGTAAACCCGCCACCAAGGCGCAGCAACGCCCGCCAGTTCTGGCGGCGCTTGACCTTGGCACCAATAATTGCCGCCTGCTGGTGGCCGTGCCGGACAAAGCCCAGCCGCAAGGCTTCCGTGTGGAAGATGCCTTCTCGCGCATCGTGCGATTGGGCGAGGGTGTCAGCCGCTCCGGTAGTCTGCAGGCTGAGGCGGTGGAGCGCACGCTGGAAGCCTTGGGCATCTGCCAGCGCAAGATGGCGCGCCACAATGTTACCCATGCCCGCGCGGTGGCGACCGAAGCCTGTCGCCGTGCCGAGAATGGCGGCAAGTTTTTGGCCACGGCGAGCAATTTGCTCGGCGTGCCAATTGAGATGATTCCGAGCGCGGAAGAAGCGCGCCTCGCTATGCTGGGTTGCGCGCCGCTGCTTCATTCTGAGCAGCCCTATGCGCTGATGTTTGATATTGGCGGCGGTTCGACCGAGCTCATCTGGATGCAGGTGGGCACGGATGCGACGCCGCAGCTGCTCGACCATATCTCGCTGCCTTATGGCGTGGTGAGCTTTACCGAGGAATTTGGCGGCGACCATGTGCCGGATGCGGTCTATGCCGCGATGGTGACGCGGGTGCGCGAAGGGCTGACCGATTTCAGCGCGCGGCATGGCATCGCGCCGCTGCTCGAAGCAGGCAAGGTGCAGATGGTTGGCTCATCCGGTACGGTGACGACGCTGGCGGGCGTGTTGCGCGGCTTGAAGCGCTATCAGCGCTCGCTGATTGACGGCTGCATCATGCAGGTGACGGAAGCGCAGCAGGTGACGGACAGTATTCGCGGGCTAGACTTCGCGGGGCGTGCTGCCATACCCTGCATCGGGGAAGAGCGCGCCGATCTGGTGGTGGCCGGATGCGCGATTTTGCAGGCGATTACGGAAATCTGGCCGGTTTCGCAGTTCCGCATCGGCGACCGCGGCCTGCGCGAAGGCATTCTCACAGAGTTATTGGCGCAGCTATGAGCAAAGACGACAAAAACAGCGGCCATGTGCCGCAAGTGCGGATGAAGGCGACACGTGTCAAATCTAAAGCCAGCCGCTCGGTTTCCTCCACCGCCTGGCTCAATCGCCAGCTCAACGATCCCTATGTGGCGGCAGCGAAGAAGGCGGGTTATCGCTCGCGCGCGGCTTTCAAGTTATTGCAGCTCAATGAGCGCTTCAAGCTGCTCCGGGCAGGGATGCGGATTGTCGATTTGGGCGCGGCACCGGGCGGTTGGTCGCAGGTGGCGGCGGCGGTGTTGAAAGGCAAGGGACAGGTGGTGGCGCTCGATATTCTCGATATGCCGCCGCTGGAGGGCGTGACCTTCTTTCACGCCGACTTCATGGCCGATGAGAGCCCGGCCAAGCTTATCGCCGCGCTGCAGGGCAAGGCGGATTTAGTTCTTTCCGACATGGCGGCACCGACGACCGGCCATAGCCGCACCGACCATATCCGCATCATGGCGCTGGCAGATGCCGCTTATGATTTCGCCGCGCAAGTGCTGGCGCCCAACGGGGCGTTTGTCTGCAAGCTATTTCAGGGGGGCGCGGAGAAAGAGCTACTTGACCGTTTGAAGCAGGACTTTGCTCAAGTGCGCCACGCTAAGCCCGCCGCGAGCCGGGCGGAATCGTCAGAGACCTATGTGGTCGCGATAGGATTTAAGGGAGCTTAGGTAAACGCTATTTTTGCTCTGTAGTAATAAGGTTATTGCGAGAGAATATCCTCTATCAAACCAAAATTAAACGGCTTGGCCGGGGTTTTTCTGCCCGCTTCCAGGGCTGTTACAATGAGTTGGAACGGCACTTTATCGCGTGTGCGGTAGTCATGAAAAAACACACTGGGCAAGTGCTCGAGTTTTTTTCTCTGTTCTTCAATTATTACCGCTTCATTATCCAGCAGGCAAATTGTTGGGCATCCCATCAAATTGGCTTCAGCATGGATTGAGGATGCGCCGTTGCAAAGCACCAGATCCGACCCTTCGATGAGGCTGATAGAATTTCCACTTGCAGGATAAACCTGCGCTGTGGAGCGTGACTTGAAGATGGCCTCAATTTGTTCGACATCACGCCATGCGGGAAGCTTGACCGTAACGTTCTCGTTTAATAATGGCGCGAAATAGTCAAACACACCTTCATTGCCATAGCGCCAACGTAGGTGCTCTAGCATGCTGATGAAGAGCGTTACTCTTGGTTTTGTTGGGCTGTTTTGTATTGCCTGAACACAGTCAGCGCTGCGCCGGGCGTGCTTAATCCATCCTGCCTGAATAACCTCAACTGATTTGCCGAGGGCCGCCTGCAAGGCTGGGGCAGGAAATGGCGATAAAATGTAATCGAAGAGATCGAGAAAGCGGAATTCATTTAGGTTGGTATCTCCAAACGGGGTTAGCAGGTCATGGGGGATATAAAGTGAAACTTTCGGCTGAACGTATCGTAAAATTTCAAGAGGTGATAAATAGTTTGGGTAAAGTTCAACAAATTTTGGCGAAATGACGCTGGCGACCAGTGTTGTCAAATTCGTGTGCGCAGACGTGATGTAGCCAACTTGATCTTGTTTAAGTTGATCAAGCACAGGGCGTGGATCGCCCTTGAATTGGCCGAAGTCTAGTTCCGTAACATCCCAGCCCTTTGTGCGAAGATGCGCTGCGAGGTCTGTCAGGACATATTCAGAATCCACCCCCGATGTTAGCAGTTTGTTTATGTGCATGGCTTGCTGACCGTACTTTGAATATTAGAAACGGCTAATGTGTTTCCTGATACGCGAATGCCAACACTGGAAGTTCGTTGTACGGCATCGTTCTTCACATCAATTAAGATGGTGTTTTCCGAGCCGATTTTAATCTGCTTCGCGGCAATCTCTAACCAAATTGGCAGACTGGAAACGCCGTCTGTCGAAGTAATTATTTCTGCAGGGATTGCCGCAGCTTCCAGCCGTTCCCACGTGCCGTGATTGACCCACAGTGAAACGATGGCATTTTTTTCAGGCGATAGTTGAACCATAGCCGCATACATCTTGGTGTCTCCCGGGCCATGATAACAGCCGACAAGTGATGCATGATCTGCCAACGAAAAATCAGACCAGGAGATTCTGGCATTGATGCAAATCGTATTAGCTGGCCCGAAATCCGGAGTTGTGCATAATGCTAAGGAAGAACCATTTGCCTCCGCCGTAAATCCAAGGGAGCTGAGCTGAAAAGGCTTTGGTAGTAAGTTGCTCCAGTACTGTTTTGGGGCCGTGATGTCTGGTGTGCGTGTCGCCCTATAGGCGTTCCAGCGGCGAGAATGTTTGGGAAGTGCGGGTTCGCTGCCCGTCAAAAGGAATTCCCCGGTCGCTAAGCAGCCTGTCGAGATAAAATCCTCCGTGTCGGCTGCTTTGATTATTGAGACGTTATAAAAGCCGACCCGGTGCAACGCCTGACGCAAGATAGTCTGGTCGGTGAGATATTCCGCATCAACGAAAAATAAAAGGTCGCGGCTGCAAGCCTGCAACAGCGTATGGAGACCATGGGGTTGCTTGAGAATTTCAAGAAAAAGCCAAGGCGAGGTAATGCCAATCGTCTTGACTTTAGTGTCTGTAAGCTTTCTCAATAACATTGTCGTATCAGTGTCATGCAAAAAGGTCTTTTTCGGGAATAGTGCGTTGCTTGCAGAGAGCATGATCGGGCATGTAAGGATGCTGTCGCAGGCCTGCCAAAGCGGCATCTGCTGTGCAATATGTGTGTTTATTTCAAATATGTGTGCGGCATTCAGCACACTATCAAACGCTTGTGGGTTCATACCCATGCCATACCCGCTGTTGTCGAGGCTATGAATTCGCGCCGCCAGGGTTTGAATGGAGCCGCTATTATGTTGCGTAGCGCGGTTTAGTTTTTCCAGGCCAATTTCTAACTGGCTCTGTAAATCGGAAATTAGGTAGCGTTTTGCCCTAGCGGCTACGGGGTTGAGCAAACGTTTCAGCAGATTCGCAGGAGGATTTTTCATGAAGACTCAACCGGCTGAACCATAATAATGACAGCATGCGTTTAAGCTTTAGGACGACACACTAACGCATAAAAATGCGTGTTTTTCCATCGGTTATATTCGGGCGGATAGATGTCGACAGTCTCTATGACGTCAAAACCTGCATGGTTGATGAGCTTGATTTCATTCTTGAACCAGCGATATTCAGAATAATAATTGGTGTCTAGTTCTTGTGAATAACCGTCAACGGTCACATCGCCATCGCAACCCATCTGGTGTTTGACCACCATCAAACCATCCGGTTTCATCCAGTTTCTGGCCTTATGGTAAATCTCCGCCGCTTCTTTCTCGTTAAAGAAGTTCATAACCCCAAAAATAGTTATGCGGTCGAAGCGCTCAGTTTCGGCGAATGCCAGTAGATCGCTGTTGATGACGCGCACATTGTCAGCGGCACTGATGAATTTGCTGAATTCAGGATATTTCTCAACGGCAAGGATGCGCGCGAAGTGCTCTGTTATGCTGTTGATCAGCAGGCCGGTACCTGATCCAAGATCAAGCAAGGAATATTTTTTGTCGGCATAACGTTGCACAAAGGCAATATCGAACCGAGAAAAGTCTGGTGCTTTGTTTCGGGTTTCGGTGGGCGACTGAATTCGGTTCGCCAGCTTCGCATAATAGTCATGTATCTTTGAATTGCCTCTATCCCACGTAGCGACAAAAGCGATGGCTCTCTTGTAATCCTCATAGGTATCAATATCGCGCGCCGCTATGATCCTGCCGGCCATGGGCAAAAGCGGTTCAATCAACGTATATACATGTCCGGAAGTAAAGTGGATGTTCTCGCGCCGCAGACAGGCCGGGCCAGACCACTCGTAGTCGCCATTCTCAGTCGAGAATGCGATAACTTGTGCAGCCTCATCAAGTTTAACAAAAACTGTATCGTCGCTAGTTTTTTGGCTGATGCCCACATATTCGTTCCTGGTATCAAGACACGTCTGGATGTCATCGGGATGCACAAGCAGATCACCATCCCAGGCGATGATCATCGCGTTCGCATGGCGGGCTCCGAGATAGAGGCTGGTGCCGGTCTTCGTGTGAAAATAATCATGATTGAGTACGAAGATGACATTTTTGCGTCGCGCTAAAACTTCCTCAATCAGGTCTCTTGCTTGAAACCCAATGACAATCCGCAAGTCTTCGACCGCGGAAAAAAAATTCAGCTGCAAGCTAATCAGGGATGTACCCGCAAGCTTGATCAACGACTTTGTCTGCCCTAGCCCAAGACGCGACCCAACACCGGCGGCGCTGATGACAACGGACATCCCGTCTTGTGGTTGCTTTATCTGGTTGAGCAACCGAACCAGAGCTTCAGCGTCATAAACGGCGTAATCGGCGACCTGCATGACAGACTGGGCGGGCGCGTGGATGATGCCGCAGGCGATGGAAATATCCGCAATGCGCATAGCCTCCGCATCGTTATTGCCGTCCCCGACGAAAACCACCTTTTCGCCACTTGCCTGATATTCCCTGACCACGTCTTCCTTTTTCAGGATTTTCGTCAGCTTAACTTTGCCGGTTGCATCCTGTTCGCCTTCAGAGCAGATGAGGCGACAGTTAATTTTCTTGCTAAGCTCGCTAATCCAGCCACGATAATTGCCAGTCGCGACAACGCAGCCGGCCTGATTTTCGGTGATAAAGCTGTTGATATGCTCATTTATTGTGACGGTGCTAAGCAGCGCTGCTACTTTTTGTGTATCGAGGTGGCCAAGTATTTCAACACGGCGGATAAAGCTCTCCATAAAAGGGATATCGCCTTTTACAGTTTGTGCCGTCAGTTTTTCAATTTCGGCTTCTACATTAAAGGCTTTGGCGATGAGCGGCAGGGTCTCGCAGGCAGTAAGAGTGCCATCCAGGTCAAAGACAAAAATCATGGCTCACGCTGAATCGAAGAGGGGTTGCTAAACAGGATAGGCGTTGTTGGACAACAGTTTAGCAGCACAGCTATTCGGCACAAGCTACAATTGACATGAGGATTGGGCCAACACCAAGCACGCCGCGTGCCGCGCGGAACCGTCTGAGACTTATGTGGTCGCAATGGGTTTCTCAAGGCTCTAAAATCTCGTGAAGCTAGGCTGCAAACTGAAGCCAGCTGCGCTTTCGGTATTCAGATTAAAAATACTGCGTTATCCACCAAAAGGGGTGGGCGAACATACTGCACAGAAACGTGTTGAAGAAGTAGATATCCATATTCAGCCTAAAGCGAAGCTGGTGTTACCAAACTAATTTACTAGACAGAGATACTTGAAATGCAAAGTCCTTAGTTGGGACTTGCCGCGAAGAAATATCTTTTAAGTTATGCAAAGGCGTATTGCATATTATGCCTATTTGCTGATTAGGCTCTGTTTGTTTTTCGTAACAGTTTAGGTGTGCAATATCCATTATTGATGTGCCGACTAGAATTTTGTTCGCTGCTATTTCGATATTTCTGATTGTTGAAGCGTCAATATTTTCTTTAGGCACCTGTGTTCCCAATGCACCGCTTAAAGCTGTAGCACTCATATTGGTGCACGCACACAGCATATCTATGTTTGATCCAAATACGAAAGCGAACGACAGTAAGACGGTAAAAGTTAATATCTTAAATTTTTGATGCGTCGTTTTTTTGGATGTTGTGGTCTAATCATCCAGTTTTCGTGCCTCATCAATCAGCATAATAGGAATGCCATCGCGGATGGGGAAGGCGAGGCGGGCGGCATCGCTGATGAGTTCCTGCTTCAGCACGTCATAGCGCAGTGGTTGCTTCGTCAAGGGACAGACCAGAATATCTAGCAAGTGCCGGTCAACAGTGCGTTGCGCGTTGGTCATGTTTGTTACTCCAGAGTAGCGTAGTGATACTACATCGCACACGTAACGCTCCGAAAGCCAATTTAAGCCGTTCTAAGCAGATTTTATTGGCTTGAGGTGATGCGTTGAGACTTCGAGCGCTTATGCGCGTAGGCAAGGGAGCTGAAGTCTCCCACCCGCTGCTGAGGGAGATAAATTAATGCCTTACAGTTTCATCATTTCCATGATCGAGCGTTGCCATTTCGATGAGCGTAAGCAGCAGGCGGGCACGTTCGGCGAGGGTTGGGGCTTCGAGTAGCGCTTGATGCTCCCAGGGAGCGAAGGGACAAGTCATCGCCAGCGAGATAATTAGCTGCTCATCTGGCGTATCCTGAATGACATCCCAGTTCGCCATGATGCCATGCACCTTGAAGTAATGGCGCAGGGCGGAAAACAGGCGACCGCGCTCGACCACGCCATGCGGCGGCTCGCTGAGGTCTTCACTATAGGCCGACCAGACCGGGCGGATGCGGCGATAGCCATTGACCATCTCCAGCTCTTCGCCCAGGCCAAAGCGACTGACGCCGGTGAGCGAAATCAGATAGGTGCCTTTATCGGTTTCTGCGAAGCTGCCTATCCGCCCGGCGCAGCCGACGGTATAGAGCTTCGCACCATCGCCACTCTCTGTATCGTTGATTTGTACGATACCAATCATGCGCTGCGGTAGGCCAAGCGCATCATCGACCAGCGCCCGATAGCGCGGCTCAAAAATATTGAGCGGAAGGCGACCGCGCGGCAGGAGCAGAACACTCGGCAACACAAAGAGTGGCAAAGTTTCCGGCAGCAGCGCGGTTTGTGGCGCGACGGGCGGTGCGGACGTGGCCGTAGCCTGGTCGGTCATAGCCATTACGCGAACAGCAGCGAGGAGAGGCGCTTGCGGCCACTGATGGTGACAGGGTCGGTCGCGCCGAAAGCCTCGAACAGTTTGACGAGTTGCTTACGCGCCGCTTCTTCGTTCCAGCTGCGCTGAAGGCGCACGATTTCCAATAGTTCCGTGACGGCTTCTTCGCGCTGATTTGCGGCGACAAGCGCCAGAGCAAAATCAAATCGCGCCTGATGATCGGCAGCATTGGCTGCGACCTTCGCGGCAAGCTCCTGCAGCGGGCCAGCCTTAGCGGCCTCATCAGCCAAATCGAGCGCTGCGCGTGCGGCGGCAAGCGCCTTGTCTTTTGTTAGCGCTTCCGGCGCATCCTTCAGCATCATGCGCGCCTGGTCGAGTGCGCCGCCTGTAATCATGCTGCGTGCGACACCGGCATAAGCCACTGCGTTGTCCGGCGCGACGCCGAGTATATCGCCAAAAATATCCTGCGCAGTTTGCCAGTCGCCGGAGGTGAGCGCCTGTTCGGCCTGTTGTAGCCCCGCTTCAATCTCCGCCATCGGGTTGGGGATGCCGCCAGCGCCGGCGGTTGCCTTGATGATGCGCTCCAGCCATTGCTTGACCTGCGCTTCCGTCTGCTTACCGCGAAAGCCATCGACCGGTTGGCCCTGGAACATCGCATAGACAGTGGGCACGGCCTGAACGCGGAACTGTTGCGCGATTTCCGGATTGTTATCGATATTGACCTTTACCAGCCTTGCCGCGCCCTTGAGGCCGATGACGGCCTTTTCCAAAATCGCCATCAGCTCCTTGCAGGTCGGGCTGCGTGGTGACCAAAAATCGAGCACGACGACAGCGTGCAACGAGGCCTCCACGACATCCTGCATGAAGGTATCGACGCTTGTCTCCTTGACGAGGTCAACGGCTGTGGGGGCGCTAGGCGGTTGGATGGCGGTGCTGTTCAAAGTAATCATAAGCTATCCATATAGGGGTGACGGAGCAGATTTCAGCCCTCTCTATAC
>JAGOHT010000058.1 GCA_017996055.1 Alphaproteobacteria bacterium | reverse complement strand
ATGTATCTCAATGACGTCTTCACCGTGCCGATTAATCTTGCCGGTGTGCCCGCCATCTCCGTGCCAGCCGGTCTGGACGCGCAAGGTCTACCGCTGGGCTTGCAGCTCATCGGGAATGTTTTTGGCGAAGAAACGCTACTGACAGTCGCCTATGCGCTTGAAAAAGCAGCGGCTTTCAAGGCGCAGGCACCCTATTTGGCGTAATTGAGCATTTGGTCCCTGCAAAAATTTTGATTTCGGTTGCGGCAAGCATTTCCGAAGGATAGCCTGCCGGTTCATTCTACGTGCGGCTATTAAGGATATTAAAAATGTTAAAAGGCGAGTTTATTTTACCAAAACCTACTTTTTCACAGGCAGCGATTGCTCTTGCAGCACATATCATTACTGTCGTCGATGCGCCGCTCGTGCCAACACAACCAGTGAAGGCGGACCGCGCGACCCTAAGTGTCGTCAAACCTGTGGATGAACCCAGCACGTTTGAGCGCCTGAGTACAGCCTTGACTGCGCACAAGGATGCGGCGGGCTATAAGCAGGTGGCGGCTTTCGTTGCGTCGGCACAGGTCTCGGCGGGTGAGCCGGAGCTCAGCGCAGCACGCACAGATGCGGTGATGCAAGGGTTGCGGGCGATCACTAGCCGCGTGAAAACACCCACGCCGGTTGCGGTTCCGGCCTGAGAAATCACTATACTAATGCAGGCTTTCGCTTTTCGACACGCCATACGCCTGCCATAGGCCGGGCTGGAGCCGCGCGCGGATAATGGTGCGGGGGCGTGGTGGGATTTGGTTGTCCCAGAGGGTGATGCTGTTGTCCCAAGCCTGCTCCAGTTGGTTCTGGCGCATCGCTTCAACCAGCGCGGCGCGCACCCAGGGGCGGAGCGCGGCTCGCTCCTGTGGCGTGGCGGCGAAGGCACCGATAAATTCCTGCAAATCGCGCAAGGCCAGATAGCGCATAAAGCGCCGTTCGGCGGTCAATGTGGGCAAGCTGGGCAAGATGTTGAGCGTTGCGTGTGTCTGCACCCATGCATCGGGGCGAAAAGGCTCACCGTTTTGCGCATAGTGCTGCGCTAGTCGCCAGGCGAGGCGCTGGGTCTGTCGCGCCAATGGTGCACGGCGACTGTAATTGTATGCGAGGGTGCTGATATAGGCGTCCTTGGCATGGGGCGGCAGATAGGTGCCACGCATCATCTTGCCGAGCCATACAGTGGCGAACAGCGCTGCCTGCTCCGCTAGCAAGTTGAGGCGGGCGATATCATGCTGAAATTGCGGCGGCGGGGGCAGAGCCCGATCCAAACCCATAGTTTAGTATGGCGGTAGGAAAGTTAATATTTAGCTAGAACACTTTCTGTTAGCTTGAGTTCACGGTGAATGTTCTAACAGCCTGAAGAACGAGCAGATTCACGCGAACAGCGACCCCACTTGACCCCGATCTGCTCTGGGATATTAGGGATTCAGCTTGTTGGTGGCTCTTTGCTGCAACCGCTCAGCGTGACGGGGGAAAATTGGCTTACCCTTTTCGCGCCAAAAATCTTTGGCCAAAACAGTGTTGATAACGAGATTGGACACGACGGCGCCTGCCAAAGCGGCCAAAGGTGAGTGGGTCAGACCAACTGCACCACCCGAAGCTTTGGCGAGTTCATCGCGCCCGACCAGCAAGGCCGCCCGCAAGCGGCTGGCGGGTGGTTCCAGGCCATCGCAGCCATTCCGCAGATAGTCGTAATGCTGAACGATGACGCGTTTGGGCAGGCTGACGACATCGCGCGTTAAATCCCAGGCGGTTTCGCGGAATTCACGTCGAAGGGCTTGACCCTCGGTTTCAGGCGGAAGATTATTCATGACGTGTCTATAGCATGCATGAGTGAAACTAAAAAATCAGCAGCTACTCTGGTTAACCGCTAGCTGTTTTTCAGCGCGGCGGGGTCAACACCGGCATCGCGGGCAATCGCCGCCTCGATGGAGCCAAAGTCCAATGTTTTGCCATCGCCGGTTTTCACCGCACGGGCGCAGGCTTGGTCGAGCGACAAAATCGATTTGTCGGGATTATTGCGGTTACGGAGATAACGGTCGGTCAGGCGCACGATGCGTTCGCAGGCTTCGGGCGGAATGACCAGATCATAATGCTTCTCGAAATTGGCCTTGAGCTTGAGCAGGATGTTGTAGGTCTGCTTCATATCCGGCACTTCGAGGAAAATCTTCTGGAAGCGGCGGTCAATCGCCGGATCCGTCTTGACGTAGTCCTCATATTCTTCACGTGTCGTCGCGCCGACAACAAATAAATCGCCTGCGGTCAAGAATGGCTTCAGCAAGTCGATGATGCCGCCAAAACCGGCCTTGGTGAAGGTCACCATCAGCTGGTGTATTTCGTCGATACAGATGATGATTGGCGGATCGACCTTGGCGGCGTTGCGTTCGGCGATGCCCTTGACGATAGGGATGAGGCGACCCTCAAGTTCTGAGCGCGAAGCGGTACCCGCTCCTACGACCGACATTTCGATTTCAATGACGCGTGAATTCGCCAACATCTTCGGCACTTTGTTGGCGTTGATAAGCTGAGCTAATGCAATGAAGCACGCGGTTTTACCGACACCGGCGCCGCCGAGGAGCAGAACGTTTTTACGCAGACGCTGCAGCAGCACCAGCACCATCTGGTCAACTTCGTCGTCGCGACCGGTCACCGGATCGAAGCGGCCATTCTTGTCCTGCTCGGTAATATCGCGGGTGTAGCGATAGATGAGGTCGTTGAGCTGCTCATCGGGGATTTTATAGACGGGGGCTTTTTTTTCAGGAGTTTCGCTCATGCTTATGCCGTTTTAATCAGGTTCCGCAGCACATATTGCAACACGCCGCCATGCTGGAAATAATCCACTTCGCTCATCGTGTCGATACGGCAGAGCAGGGGGATGTTCTGGCTGCTGCCGTCGGCGCGGGTCATCACCATGGTGAGGTCAAGCCGTGGCTTGAGCGCACCCAAGAAGCCGGTGATGGCGAAGGTCTCGTCGCCGGTCAGCTTGAGATCGATGCGGGTCATGCCATTTTTGAATTCAAGCGGCAGAATGCCCATGCCGACGAGGTTCGAGCGATGGATGCGCTCGAAGCTTTCGGCGATGACGGCGCGGATGCCGAGCATCCGCGTGCCCTTTGCCGCCCAGTCGCGGCTAGACCCCGTGCCATATTCCTTGCCCGCGATGACGATGAGCGGCACTTTCTCCGCTTGATACCGCATGGCGGCATCATAAATGGAGAGCTTGTCACCGGACGGCACGTGCTTGGCGTTGCCGCCTTCTTCGCCGCCCAACAGTTCGTTCTTGATGCGGATATTGGCGAAGGTGCCGCGCATCATGACTTCATGATTGCCGCGCCGCGCGCCGTAGGAGTTAAAGTCAGTCGGCGCGACGCCATGCGCGGTGAGATATTGGCCGGCGGGGCTGGATTTCTTGATGTCACCAGCGGGCGAGATATGGTCGGTCGTGATGGAGTCGCCGAAGAGTGCCAGCAGGCGCGCACCCTTGATTTCCGTGAGCGCGGCGGGGGTCGGCCCCATGCCGTCGAACAGGGTTTGCAGACGCACATAGGTCGAATCCGGTTCCCAGCCATAGGTTTTGCCGGTCACGGTTTTAACGGCCTGCCATTCCCGCGGACCCTGGAAGACGTTGGCATAGCGGCTGCGGAACATCTCCGGCGTCAGAGCTGCCGCAACCGTGTCGGCGATCTCCTTACTGCTCGGCCAGATATCGCGCAAATAAACCGGCTGGCCATTGCTGCCGGTGCCAATGGGGTCTTTTGTGAGGTCGAGTGTCATGCTTCCCGCGAGGGCATAAGCGACGACGAGTGGTGGCGAGGCAAGATAGTTTGCTTTGCAGTGTGGATTGACGCGACCTTCAAAATTGCGGTTGCCAGAGAGCACGGCGCAGGCGACGAGGTCGGCGCTTTCCACCGCGGCGGCGACCGGTGCGGGTAGGGGACCGGAATTGCCGATACAGGTCGTGCAGCCATAGCCGACGAGATTAAACCCGATGCTGTCCAAATCTTTGTCGAGACCGACTTTGGCCAAATAATCCGTGACTACCTGGCTCCCTGGCGCAAGCGAGGTCTTGACCCAGGGCTTGGATTTCAGCCCCAACGCGCGCGCCTTGCGCGCGACGAGACCGGCGGCAACCATGACGCTGGGGTTCGAAGTGTTGGTGCAGGAGGTGATGGCGGCGATGACCACCGCGCCATGACCGATATGCGCACCGGTGCCCACAACTTCGGCGCTGGCTTTGTCGTCCTTCGGCTTGAAGGTGGGCAGCTCCTTGGCAAATTCCGCCGCTGCCGCGCTGAGCAACACACGGTCTTGCGGCCGCTTGGGGCCAGCGAGCGAGGGCTGAACCGTGTTCATATCCAGCGCCAGAGTATCGGTGAAAATCGGATCGGGCGTGTTGGCATCGCGCCACATGCCCTGCGCCTTGGCATAAGCCTCAACCAGTGCCACGCGTTCGGCATCTCGACCGGAGAAACGTAGGAAATTGATGGTCTCGGCGTCGATAGGGAAGATACCGCAGGTCGCGCCATATTCCGGTGCCATATTGGCGATAGTGGCACGATCGGCGAGGCTCATGCTATCGAGGCCGGAGCCATAGAATTCAACGAATTTGTTGACCACACCCTTTTTACGCAACATCTGCGTCACAGTCAGCACCAAATCGGTGGCGGTCGCACCTTCTGGTAATTTGCCTGTCAGTTTGAAACCGATAACTTCCGGAATCAGCATCGTTACCGGTTGGCCGAGCATCGCCGCTTCGGCTTCAATGCCGCCGACGCCCCAACCGAGGACGCCAAGGCCATTAATCATGGTGGTGTGGCTGTCGGTGCCGACTAGCGTATCGGGATAAGCGACGGGATTGCTGCCCTTGCCGTCCGTATCCGTCCAGACGACCTGCGCGAGATATTCCAGATTGACCTGGTGGCAAATGCCGGTGCCCGGCGGCACGACGCGGAAATTATTGAAGGCTTTCTGTCCCCAGCGCAGGAATGCATAGCGCTCTCCATTGCGTTCAAATTCGCGCGCGACGTTGGATGCAAAAGCTTGTGGTGTGCCAAAATCATCGACCATCACCGAGTGGTCAATGACCAAATCAACATTGCACAGCGGGTTGACCTTGTCTGGATTGCCGCCCATTGCCATCGCTTTCTCACGCATCGATGCCAAATCGACCACGGCGGGCACACCGGTAAAATCCTGCATCAACACGCGCGCCGGGCGATATTCAACTTCGGTGTCGCTCTTGCGGCTGGTGAGCCAGCTATAGACTGCCTTAATGTCATCGGTCGTGACCGAGCGGCCATCTTCAAAGCGCAGCAGGTTCTCGAGCAGAATTTTCAGTGAGAAAGGGAGGCGCGTAATATCTCCAATCTGCTTCTCTGCTTCCGGGATGCTGTAATAGTCGTAGCTTTTACCGGCCGCGGTCAGACTGCGGCGGGTTTTCAGGCTATCACGACCGGTGACGATAGACATGGCGACCTCAGAAAAGATTGGGCGGGGAAGGTTCCTGCTTAACTATATTTGATTGCCAACTTCTTAAATAGCCTGGGCGGACTGCTTTTTGTCGCACTATCCTCGGATCCATCAACCATGGTATGGTAAACAGGAGGCGATGACATTAAGGGAAATTTGACAAGTCACATTTAACAGTAGAAAACCAAAATGTTGCAATATGTTATCGGTATGTTATCGATGGCGCAAGTCGCGCCGTATCGGCAGGGCACTGAGCTAGCGCGTATGACTCGCGATACGCTGCGGTGCGTCTTGGCTGTGGTATGGCGGAAGTGCCGTGAGCGACAGGGTGTAGTGGTTTGACCAAGACGAGTGAACATATGCCTGCCGCTGCAGCAGCTGCGGAAATCGGAGCGCCCGCTACGCAGCCGCCAACGGCACCGTCTTATCCGGTGCAGTTGGGTATTGCGAGTTGGGCCGAGCAGGACGAGCTTTTGCGTAACCTTTGGCTGGCAGGTGAAGCACCGCCACAAATCGCTGATCGTTTAGGCCGTTCGGTTGCCGCTGTCATGACGCGTGCGGCACGGTTGGGGCTGCCGCGACGCTTTGCACCAGGCCGAAAGCCGACGGGGCGTCGCAACTTTCTGCCGCTGCCAAAAAATCCGTTGCCTCCATCGGCACGGGAACCTGGTGCCAAAGCGCTGCCGGGCGAAACGGCCACGCGGCCGCTGGTTGAACGAGTTTGTTTAATGTGCTTAACCAAATTTCCATCTCAGGGAGCGCATAACCGGATTTGCTCTTCCTGCAAAGACTCCAACGATTATCAAGCCGGGGCACGTTTGCCCGATCTCGATTTCCCGACTTAAGGTGGCTGGTTATGACTCTTAACGACGCGCTGCAGACCATCGTCAATCGCAACAACTTCTACCGCGACGGCTATCGCCTGATGCTGCGAATCAGTTTTATCCAGACTGTGGCAATCCTGTTACTTGTGGGTGGGCTGGTGGTTATGGCCTTGTCCGCTAAAGTTGAGCATGTTTTCTTCGCCACAACGACCGATGGGCGCATTATTAATATCGTTCCGCTGAATGAGCCGTTCATTACGGATGGTGCTTTAGTGGCCTGGGTTGCGGAGACGTCTAAGAGGGTTTTGACGCTCAGTTTCAGCGATTTCCGCCAGCGTTTGCAGGATGTGGCCTACAATTTCACGCCGCAGGGTTGGGAAACTTTCTCAAAGGCGCTGAAGGATGCACGTATTCTTGAACTTATCGAAGAGCGCAAAATGGTTACGGAAATGACCATTGAGGCCGCGCCGGAGATCATCAAGCGCGGTGAAATTAACGGTGTTTACGCTTGGGTTCTGCAGATGCCAGTTTCTTTAACATTTAAGGGCGAACAAGCTCCGCAGGCAATTAAGGGCAACCTGCGCGTTCAAATTAGCCGTGTGTCAACGCTGCAACACCCGAAGGGGGTTGGTATTGACCAATTCCTGATCGACTCCAGCGGCATTATCCGCTGATCATGGCGCTGTTTGGCAAAAAGAAAGTCGCCGCACAATCAGCTGAAGAAGCGGCTCCGCAGGCTATTATTGCTGAAGCAGAGCGGGGCCACGCGGCATCGGCAGATGACGCTGCTGTTGAGGGTGAAGTTGTAAAGAAGCCGATCAAGAAAAAGGTCAAAAAAGCCGGACGTGGCCTCAATTTTTTCGCAGACGATACGCCGGGAGAGAGGCCGCTCGAGAACCCGGATCTTGAATATCGCCGCTATCAAAGAGTGACAAAACGGGTCAAAATCCAGGGAGTTATTCTTGCCGGGTTGATCTTTGTGTTCATGTTCGGTACGCAGATTTTGCGACCATCATACATCTATCTTGCGCGGCGAATTGGTTCGCCTATTGGGTCGGAAAAACGCTTGATTGAGCTTAACTTGCCGATATTAACCAAAGAGGCAATTCTGCAATGGTCCATGTCGACTGTTACCGAAGTTTTAACCTTTAATTTTGCAAATTATAACCAACGAATCTCGATGTTTCATTCAAGGTTTCATCCGGAAGGTTGGCGGGCATTTGCAAAAGCGCTTTATGACGCGAAGATTATCGACAGCTTTAAGGGCAACCAACTCGTTGCAACGGCAGCGCCACAAGGACCGGCAATACTCGAGAGCGAGGGTGAAAATCAGGAGACTTTTGAGTATGAGTGGAAAGTTAAGGTGCCAGTCATTCGGAAGTTCGTAACCAATAATGACCGGAGTGAGATCCGTAAGCAGGATGTTTATCTTACGATAGTGCGGGTTCCATTAACGGATTCACCAGCGGGTATGGCGATTAAAGTTTGGTTTGAACGTTAGATTTTTATTGCTGTTTGTCTGGTTACAAGCTTTACTTTCTGCGGATGAGAACGGAATGCCTGACTATGACGATTTGTTATGAGAGCAGACAGTTTAAGTTTAACGAAATGCGGTGGTGTGGGATGACAAAATCAACAATGACAAAAAGTGGGCTGATTTTGTGTGGGGCACTGCTGCTTGTGACCATGCAGGCCTTTGGTGCTGACGCGAATTCGCAACGGTCATCGGCCGGAGATGCGCCGACGGGGGCCGCACAGGTGCCGCCGACGCCGGCGGGTATCGAAGTTGACTCCGAAAAACTCGTCAATGCTGCCAATGAGGCGGCAGCAAGCGCAGCTGCGCAGCAGGAAGCGCGCATGGCCGAGCTGACAAAGATGAAGCAGGGGGTTTTTGAAGGCATTATGGCTAATATGATGCCGCTAACGAATGACCAAATCCGTACTTACATGCAACGATTAGAGTCAGTGCAAGAAGCATCGATCCCTCCGTCCTATGGGCAGCCAAAAGGCGAGATTAAGGTACAAACTATTTCACTCGATCCTGGGGCGCAGCCACCGCAAATTAATCTTGTTCCAGGTTATATAACGACAGTGACATTCGTTGATGCATCTGGGCAGCCTTGGCCGATAGCTGATGTTGGCGTCGCCGGAAATTTTGAAGTGCGCCCGACTAGCACGGGTTCTCATATTCTGCGTGTCATTCCGCTGGTGCAGAAGGGAGTTGGCAACTTCTCGGTTATGCTGCGTGACTTGCCGACACCCATCATTTTTCGCTTGTGGAGTGGCGGCCCAAATCTGCACTGGCGGTTTGATGCGCGGGTGCCGAAATATGGCCCAAATGCAAAGATGCCACTTATTGATCGTAGTCGCCGCCTTACCGCAGGTGATGAGATGACGATGATGTTCCTAGACAACAACCCGCCGCCGGGATCGAAGCGACTGAAGATTGCTGGTCTTGATGGTAGGAGCATGGCATGGATGCTGGACGGTAAGGTATATGTACGCACGCCGTTGACGATGCTGTCCCCATCTTGGGATGCAAGCGTAGCGTCAACGGACGGTATGACGGTTTATCAGGTTGGTGATGCGCCGGTTCTCTTACTCTCCGACGCAGGTATGATGGTTCGGGCTCGTCTTTCAAGGGATGCTGATGATGACAAATAATCTCGATCAATTTGACCAATCACCCGATTTTGACGATGCTGCTGATGACGGTGCGAAGCGCGGTGGCATGAAGTCGAACCTTGCCGAGGCATGGAAGACAAAGCCAATCTTTAAGTTGATAGTTTTGCTCATTGGTTTGGGAGGTGTTGTCGCGGCGGCTATGTATTTTACCGCTTCGAAGCCTGAAGCTGAGATATCGCGTGTGGTCAATGCGCCTATCATGCGTGAGCCGCCCGGGGGTAAGGCTTCGCCAGACTTTATTGCGGCTCAAGCGCAAGCGAATGAGCAGCGTATTAAAGAAGCAGCCACAAGTGGCATGGGGACGGCGCTGCCAACGCCGCTGCCGAGCGGCATTAGTACGGAAGCCCGTAAAGAGGGAGACCCTCTTGTTGAGTTCCGCGCGGAAATGAAGCGGCAGAAAGAGGAGCAGACGCGCCAAATTCAGGCGTTGCAGCAGCAGACACAGCAGCAGCAGCAGGTGTCGCTTCAGCAAGACCAGCAGGTTCAAGAAAAAATCGGTGCCTCTTTGACGCAGCAGATGACACAGCTAGCAACGCTTTGGCAGCCGAAGCCGATGAATGTTATTGCTGGAATGGTGGAGACTCATCCGACAAATACAAGGTCTTCAGATTCGAGCGGCCAAGCCGCGACTTCTTCAGCAAATGGACCGACTCCACAACAACCTTTTGCTGGAGGAGAGAAGCGCAAGATCAAGCCGTTAATTGCGGCCGGGACTGTGAATTATGCACAAATGTTGACGGAGGCTAATTCGGATGTGCCGGGGCCTATTCTTGCACAAATTCTTTCCGGCCCTCTCTCAGGAGCTCGTGCTATTGGCAAATTCGTCGTCAGTAATGACTATATGATTCTGACATTTAATTTGGCGACGCTTAAGGGAAAGGAATACCCAATAGAATCGTTTGCCCTTGATCCTGATACAACTTTGGGCGGTATGGCTACGGAAGTTGATCATCGTTACTTTGCGCGTGTTCTTCTTCCTGCTGCAGCTTCTTTTATTGCTGCGTTTGGACAAAAACTTGGAACGAAACCAACTGAGACAACTGTGACTTCGCAAGGGGTGGTTATTTCAAGTCAGGCTGAAAGTGGCATAAAAGACGCTATGTATGCAGGCATGGGATCTGTCGGGCAGTCATTGTCTAACTTTTTTGCTCAAGA
The DNA here is from genome assembly GCA_017996055.1 of Alphaproteobacteria bacterium. GTDB lineage: Bacteria > Pseudomonadota > Alphaproteobacteria > UBA9219 > RFNS01 > JAGOHT01. The sequence continues at coordinate 1,885 of JAGOHT010000058.1, read as the reverse complement.
AGCTAGCAATACGCGAGTTTTAGTCCGTGTAGCCGTAGGTACGCCAATGGGGTTGTTTTTTGTTAAAGCTGTCTGCGGTGGGGAATATCCTTGTGATGAAAAGGACGTAATGGTTTCAACAGCATCTCCTCCGTCACCGACAAAGGCGACCCCTGCTTCGATGGCAGCCGCAGGGCAATAATCGACAGGGATATTTTGACAATTAGGAGTCGTTAGATGCCGGACAACCGTGAGCCCGATTCGCACCAGGCTGAGACTGACATGGCCGCCGAGGAGGCTTCTTCTGTAGAAAAATGGGAAGATCCTGTTTTGCCGCCGGATGATTTTAATGATAAAGAGGCATCGGATGATGTCGGTGACGAAGATGCTGATGATGAGCCTAAGCGCGGCAAGTCAGGCGTACTTATGTTTGCTATGTTGGGGGCTGTAGCTTTAGCAGGTGCAGGGTTTGCATATCTGCATTTTGGCAACAATGGAGCTGTTGAAGCGCAGAAGTCGGTAACTACAAACACGCAAGAGGCTTCCGCTGCTAGTAAAGTTCCGGTTCAGTCGGCGCCATTAACCTCGAATGCAGTGACGGAATCTTCTACTGGTTTAGTGCGGGGAGCCACAGAGACTGTCGTTGCACAGGCGCCGGTGGTTGTAGAACAGCCTGTAGTGACGACTGCGCCTGAGGTTTCTGCGCCATCTTTACCTGTGACAACAAATGTCGACGCATTGACGCCTCCGGCATCCGGTTTGCCTGTGCTGACGCCGCCGACAACAATCGTGCCTCAAGTTGCGGAAAATGCCGGGGTTCTGTCGATTGATCAAAAAAATCTACCGGAGGGAACGAGCGCGCTGCCGTTAGAATCATCTACAGCGCCAGCGCTTCCTGCGGTATCGTCGCCGTCACTTCCGACCGAACCATCCATACCAGAAACGGCGACCGTTCAAGTGACGGCTTCAGAACCTTCTGTTGTAGAAGCTGCAAACAATGATCCTGTTGTGCCTGCTCAAATGATGGAAAAGCTGAACGTAGAAGTGAGCGCGCTGCCAAAAGTTGAGGCTGTCCCAACGCCGTCACTGACTGCACAGCCAGTAAATACACCAGAACCAAGCGTCTCATCCGCAGTGAATGATAATATGGCACCATCACTGAAGGTCGATGGAGAGCAGTCAAAAATTGCTGGAGCTGGGGCTTCTGTTCATAAGCCAAGCCAAGACATTGTTAAACCGAAGACAAAAGCGGGAAGCAAGGTTGTGGAACAGCAAAAAAAGTCCGTTGCAGCGAAAATCGCAAATGCAAAAACGGCATCTAAGCACAACAAGAAACCATCATACTCAATTCGCTCTATCATGGCTGGAGAAGCCTGGGTCGTTGATAATGCACATCCTGATGCCTTACAGCATGTACAAGTCGGCGATACGCTGCTTGGTCTCGGTAAGGTGAAGGCGATCCGTGAGGAATCTGATGGGTGGCGTGTCATCGGTGTGTCGGGTACACTCCACGCTACCAATTCTGAAGATCGCTAAGACTGCTGAGCGAGTGGGGGGGGGACCACCTAGCCCGCCGCTTGGTCGTTGTGGTAAAACTATTAACCAATTCGATAGGTTTGCCCTATAATCCTGTTATGCTCTATTAGTCCTGAATCTTCATGCCGCTCGCTACGAGTATGGGTGGCTGCGTGAACCAGTGGAATCATTGCCGATGATGAATGTGTTCGATCAAATCTTGGCCTCGGCATTGATGACTATTCGTCAGCCGGTAGAATCTTATATTGAGCTCGAGACGGCTTTTGATGAAAAAACGTTAGCGACACGTGATGGATCGCTGGTTTCTTACATCAAGGTTATGGGGGCACGGCAGATCATCCGTGACGGCGAATATCGCTGGCTTATTGAT
>JAGOHT010000208.1 GCA_017996055.1 Alphaproteobacteria bacterium | reverse complement strand
CCTGCCCGGCGAAATGACTACCGAGCCAGCCTTTGGTCTGCCTGCCATGTGGATTGACCAGACTTACCGCGAAGAAGCTCTCTTCAAGGGCTATTCGGTGGTTGACCCACCGACCGTTATCACTACGCATCTCACCGAGCTAGTGAAAGACAATATGGCGGAAATGCTGTCTTATGCCGAGACGCAGAAGTTGCTCGACGAGTTGGGCAAAGAACAGCAGAAGCTTATAGCCGACATTATTCCGACACAGATTACCGTTGCCGGACTGCAGCGCGTCTTGCAAAGCTTGCTCGCTGAGCGGGTCTCCATTCGCGATTTACCGACGATTCTGGAAGGCGTGGCGGAAGGGGCCAATAGTTCGCGCAATCTCACGCTCATCGCCGAGCATGTGCGGATGCGGTTGGCGCGGCAAATCTCTGACCAATATACTAATGATATGGGCTATATCCCGCTGCTCACCTTGTCGCCAGAATGGGAGCGCGATTATAGCGAGGCCCTTATCGGTCAGGGCGACGAGCGGCAGCTGGCGCTGGCACCAAGCAAGCTGCAGCAATTCATCCGCTCCGTGCGCGAGACTTATGATCGACACGCCCAGATGGGTGAGCAGCCGGTGCTGCTCACCAGCCCAGGTATCCGCCCCTATGTGCGGTCGATCATCGAGCGTTTCCGCCCCATGACGGTGGTGATGTCGCAGAATGAAATTCATGCCAAGGCCAAAATCAAAACCTTGGGGCAGATTGGATGATGATGCGTTTAGGCGGAAACCATGCGGCTTAAATCCTTTCATGGCGCCAGTCTCGCCGATGCGATGCGCCAGGTGCGCGAAACGCTCGGCGAGGACGCGATCATCGTTGCCACACGCGACGATGAAATGGGCGGTGTGCGCGTTACCGCGGCAATGGACGATGCGCTCCCCAAGCAAGAGAGCGCGCCGGAGCCGGATGATGATATCCTCGCACACATTACCGACGCGCTGCATTACCACGGTGTATGCGCGGCTTTGTCGGAAAAGCTACTGGGCACTGCGACGCATTTCGCTGCCGATGACGCCATTATCGCGCTCGCGGCGGGGTTTGACGCGCATATGCCCTTCAAGCCGGTGGCTCTGGAGCCGGAAAAGGCAGGTACAAAACCCGCGCCCATCGTGCTGGTCGGGCCGCCGGGGGCGGGCAAGACGCTGACGGTTGCTAAGCTTGCTACAATGGCGCGGCTGCAAAAAAAACCGGTGACGGTCATTACGACCGATCTGGTGCGGGCGGGCGGCGTTGACCAAATCGCCGCCTTTACGCGATTACTCCAAATCCCGCTGCTAGAAATTGAAGAGCCGGAAGCGGTCGGCGACACCATAGCGGAGTTGTCGAATAAATCGTTGGTCATCGTCGATACATCCGGGCGCAATCCCTACCACGAGCCGGACCGTAAAGAGCTGAGCCGGATGATTGGTAAGACGCCCTGCAGCCTCGCGCTCGTCCTCGCCTGTGGACAAGATGCGGCAGAGGGCAGCGAAATGGCACGCGCCTTTAGTAGCCTTGGGGCGGATCGGCTCATCTTGACGCGCGGTGACCTTACCCGCCGCTTCGGTTCGATGCTCAATATCGCCTATGATAGCGGGTTGGCGCTCGCCAATCTCAGCGCCTCGTCGAACGTCACCGTGCCCTTGCAGACGCTGAATCCTATCACGCTCGCGCGCTGTGTGATGACTCCGTCCGCTTTATTACAACCGCAATCCGCCCGTCCCGTGCAGACCGGCACACATGCTTGATTAAGAGGATAATATGACTGACCCCACCCCCTTCCCCGCCAATGCCTCTGGCAATACGACGCCGACACCTGCTTTGCGGGTGCCCAACCTTTATGCCGTCGCCAGCGGCAAGGGTGGCGTGGGGAAAACCTGGTTCTCCATCACACTCTGTCATGCGCTAGCCATGCGCGGCAAGCGCGTCCTGCTGTTTGACGGCGATCTCGGCCTCGCCAATATCGATATCCAACTCGGCCTGACGCCTGATAAAGACTTGGGCGCGGTGATTGACGGCAAAGCGACGCTCGCCGGGGCGATTACGCGCTATACCGATGGCAAGTTCGATATTCTAGCGGGGCGCTCCGGCTCCGGTAATCTCGCCATGCTACCGACGCAGAAACTGAGCGCTCTGCGCAGCGATCTCATCGCGCTCGCCGCTAGTTATGATCATGTTGTCATTGACCTGGGCGCGGGCGTTGACCGCGCCACCCGCCAAATGGCGGGGCCGTCCGCCATCAGCTTCATCGTCGTGAATGACGAGCCGACTTCGCTGACCGACGCCTATGCCTTCATCAAGCTGGCGCGCAGCTCGAACCCAGAGGCCGATTTACGCATCGTCGTCAATATGGCGAGCAATACCGCCGACGGCACACGCACTTATGACACCATCCGCAAAGCCTGCGAAACATTCCTGCATTACACGCCGCCGCTCGCGGGTATCGTGCGTCGCGACAGCAAAGTGCGCGACGCCATACGCGCCCAAACCGCCGTGCTCATCCGCTCCCCGGAATCCGAAGCCGCCGCCGATGTCACAGCGTTGGCTGACCGCACCTTTCCACGCGGCTAAACGATGAGCGAAATCCCACCGACACCGCCTGCGGGAATGTTGGTGAGTGATTTGCCATTGCCGGTGATGCCGACCACGACCGGCGCCACCCTGCCGCCTGCTTTGCCGGTGCAGGTGCTGGCGCTTCCACCCAACTGGTCGCCGCCGCCCCAACCACTGACGGTCGATGGTTTGTTGCAGCTTCTGCTCAACGGCAAGGGGACGCTGAATACGCAGGTGGGCGATATCGCGCTCAACTTGCCGCAAATTCGCGGCAACCCCGCACTGTTCCAGACCATCCGCCATGCCCTCGCCGATAACGCGACGGTGCAGCTGCGCCTAACGCCCGGCGCGGGCGGCGTGTTGGACGCACAACTGCTCTTCCCTACAAATGCGCTCAACCGTCCGGCGGCGACGGTCACAACACCGAGTATCGCGCAATTTATTGGCACCACGCTGCAAGCCGTAGTGTTACCCGCCAGTGTGCAGCAGCAGACGGCAGCCACCAACAATGGGGCGGCACAGCAGCAACCAAGCCTGCAAGCAGCACAAAATGCGCTACAGAACCCTGCAACAGTACAGCAGGCAGCGCCAACGGCGAGCAGCAAGCTGGAAACGCTCATTCGTAACCTGCTCACACCGGCACAGCACAACAGCCCGCAAACCACACAAACAGCCGCCAGCACGCCGCCACCGCTCCCGCCCGG
>JAGOHT010000207.1 GCA_017996055.1 Alphaproteobacteria bacterium | reverse complement strand
CAACAGCAGTATCCTGCTCAATACTCGACCGCACTACCATAAGATTCTAAACGGACTTGCTTTGCGAAAAGGGATGCTGTTGCGTGCTCTTGGCGAACATGCCGGCCGCGGAGAAGATAACCCCATCTACCACATGCGTTTAGTGCGAGATGGGTGGACTCTGAAACAGAAAGGTGCGTTTACAGAACAGCGTAGCCGCTCTGGTTTAGTCTGGAAGGCCGATCCTGCTGTCATTTACCAAATCGCACAACAAAAACGCGGCACAGCACATAACTTACAGATGCAGATTAGAGCAGTCGGCAACACTCAAGACTCATGGTACAGCATTGATTATGAGGTATTCAGCAAAGATGGCGCCTCACTTCTCAAACTCCCACAGACGAGCTGGGCAGATTGGGACTGGAACGGTGATTTGCTTTTTGCAGATAAAGGCTGCCTCTATCGCCTTAGGATCAACAAAAATGGAGCCGTAGAGAGATCACAGGCAAAGCGATTGGCTGACTTCAGCAAATTGTCATTCACTGAAAAAATTGCACCGGCAAAAGCACAAAAATGGTAACAGAGAACAATCTCATCAAAATCCCTGAGCTGTCGCTCGTGCTCCTGGTTGGGCCATCCGGCTGCGGGAAGTCATCGTTTGCGCGAAAGCATTTCAAGCAGACGGAGATTATTTCATCCGATTACTGCCGTGGCCTGGTTTCGGACGACGAGAACAACCAGGCATGCAGCCAAGAGGCTTTCGAGGTGCTGCGCTTCATCGCCGCCAAACGCCTGGCCGCCGGTAGACTGACGGTGATTGACGCCACCAATGTGCAACCAGAGTCGCGCAAGGAGCTGGTGGCGCTGGCGCGCGAATATCATGTGCTGCCCGTGGGGATTGTCCTCAATATGCCCAAGGAAATCTGCCATGCGCGCAATGCCGACCGACCAGACCGGCAATTCGGCAAGCATGTGGTGTGGAACCAGAGCACTCAATTGCACCGCTCGCTGCGCAATTTCCGGCGTGAAGGCATCAGCCAGACTACCATCCTCAGCACCGTGGCGGAGATTGACACTGCGGTCATCGAGCGTACGCGTTTGTGGAACAACCTGAACCACGAAACTGGGCCGTTCGATATCATTGGCGATGTGCATGGTTGCTATGACGAGTTGGCGCTGCTGCTCGACAAACTAGGGTATCTCATTGAGCCCGGCGAAGCGCCGCGCGTCACGCACCCCGACGGCCGCAAGCTAATTTTTGTTGGCGATTTAGTGGATCGCGGCCCGGCCGTGCCGCAGGTGTTGCGGCTGGTCATGAGTATCGTCGCCACCGGCGCAGGTTTTTGTGTCATCGGCAACCATGACGACAAGCTGAAGCGCGCCTTGCAGGGACGCGACGTGAAAATCGCGCATGGATTGGCAGAATCCTTGGAGCAGCTTGCGTCCGAAAGTGACGCGCTCAAGCAACAAGTTGTGCAGTTTATTGATGATCTGCGCAGCCACTATGTGTTTGACAACAACAAGCTGGCTGTGGCGCATGCCGGCATCAAAGCACATTATATTGGGCGCGGCTCGCCGCGCATCCGCGATTTCTGCATGTACGGCGAAAGCACCGGTGAGATTGACGAATTCGGCCTGCCGGTGCGCTACCCCTGGGCGCGGGATTATCGTGGCGAAACGCTGGTGGTCTATGGCCACACTCCGGTGCCGGAGCCAGAATGGATTAATAACACCCTTGATATTGATACGGGCTGCGTTTTCGGTGGCAAGCTGACGGCCCTGCGTTATCCTGAACGCGAAACTGTTTCCGTGCCCGCCGCACGGGTTTATTGCACGCCAGCCAAGCCGTTGGTGCCGCCACTGGAAGTGCGCGGCAGCGATGACGTGTTGGACATCAATGATGTCATCGGCAAACGCATCATCACGACGAAATTGCATCGTAACATTACGGTGCGGGAAGAGAACGCCATCGCCGCGCTGGAGGTGATGAGCCGCTTCGCGATTGACCCGCATTGGTTGATTTATCTGCCTCCGACAATGTCTCCGACCGAAACTAGCAAGCGACCGGAGCTGCTGGAGCATCCGGACGAAGCGTTCAGCTTCTACCAATCCAGGGGAGTGACCAAGCTTATCTGCGAAGAAAAGCATATGGGATCGCGGGCAATAGTCGTGGTTTGCCGAGACAATGCGGCGGCGCGCAAGCTGTTCAAAGTCAACAGCGACGAGATAGGCGCTTGCTATACCCGCACTGGGCGCAGCTTCTTTAACGACAAGGCACTAGAAGCCGCCTTCCTGCAGCGCATCGCTGCCGCCATAACCAAATTGGATTGGTGGTCAAAAGACCAAACCGATTGGTATTGCTTTGATTGCGAACTCTTGCCGTGGTCGGCGAAGGCGCAAGGATTGCTGGAGCAACAATATGCACCAGTCGCGGCAGCGGCCTACAAAGTTTTAGACGAGGCCAGCGCCTTGCTGAAGCAGGTTACACCCCGCATTCACGGCGCCGACGCGCTTTATGAAAAATTCCATGAACGCTTTGGCCTGACTCAACTCTACCGCGACGCCTATCGCCGTTATTGCTGGCCGATCCGCTCACTGGATGATTATAAACTCGCCCCGTTCCACATTCTGGCGTCCGAAAATTCGTTCAATCTGGATCGTGATCACCTTTGGCACATGGACCGGATTGCTGAACTTTGCGCCGCCGATCCTGGCATCTTTCGTAACACCACATACAAGTTAGTTGATCTGGAAGCGCCTGACACGTTGACGGCAGCCACCGATTGGTGGACGGAGATGACCGCGCAGGGCGGCGAAGGCATGGTGGTCAAGCCGCTGGCCTTCACAGTCATGGGCGAGAAAGGCTTGATTCAGCCCGGCATCAAATGCCGTGGGCGCGAATATCTCCGCATCATCTATGGACCGGAATATACCGTAGCCGAAAACATGGAGCGCCTGCGAAAACGTGGGCTTGGCCTGAAACGTTCACTAGCCTTGCGCGAATATGCGCTGGGCTATGAGGCGTTGTCACGCTTCGTTGCCCATGACCCGCTCTACCGCGTGCATGAGGCTGTGTTCGGCATTCTCGCGTTGGAGAGCGAACCGGTTGATCCGAGACTATAATGATGAAGAAGTGAGCGTTCGCGCATGCCATAACCAGACCGTTGCTGTCGCACAGAACTGAGAATCTGCCTCAATCCTATTTCGGTTCAGGATGAGTGGATGCGGACAAAAAGGCTCCCTTAAGCCCCCAAAGGAGCAGGCATCAGCAGACTTCCTCGTTCATTCAGCTGTACCC
>JAGOHT010000057.1 GCA_017996055.1 Alphaproteobacteria bacterium | reverse complement strand
CGCGAAACTTGATGCCGAGCTCGCAGACGAATCGCCCGTGGCGCAGCAGCCCTGCTCCGGAACGCTGGTGGTGCGTAGTTCTGTCTTCGGGGCGGGAGCCAGCGCGGCCTCACCCGATATTGTTTGCAGCATGAAACGCGCTAGCTAAATTCGTACCATACGAAGCGCGCTTTACTGTTTCCATTTCCAGGTGAACTGCTCTAAATTCCGCCCGCAACGAATGAGGGCGAGATGCGTGTAGCCGTTATTGTATTTCCTGGTTCAAATTGTGATCGCGACGCAGCAGAAGCTGTGCGACTCACCACAGGCCAACCCGCCAAAATGGTGTGGCATGGCGAAGCTGAACTGCCCGATGTCGACCTGATCATTCTCCCTGGCGGCTTTTCCTACGGCGACTATCTGCGCACCGGCGCGATGGCCGCCCACGCCCCCATCATGCGCGCGGTCAAACAACGCGCTGAACAGGGTGTTTATGTACTGGGCATTTGTAACGGTTTCCAGGTGCTTTGCGAAACGCAGCTTTTGCCCGGCATTTTGCTGCGCAACAAAGATTTGAGATTCAAGGCCAAGCCGGTCAGTCTCACTGTGGCCAACGCCAATAGCGCTTTTACCAGCTCTTACCAGGCCAATCAGACGCTTTCGATTCCCATCGCTCATGGTGACGGCAATTATTTCGCCGATACGGCGACGCTCAAACAGCTAGAAGCAGAAGGCCGCGTATTGCTGCGCTATACCGAGAATCCCAACGGCTCGGCCAACGATATCGCCGGCATCTGCAACGCCCGTGGTAATGTCATGGGCCTGATGCCGCACCCGGAACGCGCGATGGAAGCCCTGCATGGCTCGACCGACGGCAACGGGATTTTCCAAAGTGTGATGAAAGCTTGCGCATGAAAACGAATTTAAATCCGCAGAACGCTGCTGACCCAATGCGCACCACGGCGCGCGAGCATGGTATGACCGACAGCGAGTATGATTTGTTGCTTGGCATACTTGGGCGTGAACCAAGCATGACCGAACTCGGTATTGCCTCGGTCATGTGGTCGGAGCACTGCTCCTATAAGTCAAGCAAGGTCTGGCTGAAGACTTTGCCAACCACCGCACCATGGGTTATCTGCGGCCCTGGCGAGAATGCGGGTGTCATCGATATTGGCGATGGCCAGGCGGCAATCTTCAAGATGGAGAGCCACAACCACCCCTCTTACATTGAGCCTTATCAGGGGGCTGCCACTGGCGTCGGCGGTATTTTGCGTGATGTGTTCACCATGGGCGCGCGTCCAATTGCTAATCTCAATGCGCTGCGCTTCGGCGCGCCAGAGAACCCCAAGACGCGCCATTTGGTAGCGGGTGTGGTAGCGGGCATCGGCGGCTATGGTAACTGTGTCGGCATCCCCACCGTCGGCGGTGAGCTGAACTTCCACCCCAGCTATAACGGCAATTGTCTGGTCAACGCTATGACGGTCGGAGTCGCCCGCACCGACAAGATATTCTATGCTAAGGCAGCCGGTGTCGGTAACGCCGTGGTCTATGTCGGTTCCAAGACCGGCCGCGACGGCATCAAGGGTGCCAGCATGGCCTCTGCCGAATTCGGAGCGGATGCCGAGAGCAAGCGCCCGACGGTACAGGTGGGAGACCCGTTCATTGAGAAGCTCCTCATCGAAGCTTGCCTAGAGCTGATGGCGACGGACGCCATCATTGCGATTCAAGATATGGGTGCAGCGGGGCTGACCTCGTCGTCTGTTGAAATGGCTGCGAGCGGTGGCCTCGGTATTGAGCTCAATCTCGACAATGTGCCACAACGTGAGACTGGTATGACTGCCTATGACATCATGCTCTCCGAAAGTCAGGAGCGGATGCTGATGATTCTTAAGCCAGGGCGTGAAGCCGTGGCACAGGCTATCTTCAAAAAATGGGAGCTGGATTGCGCGACCATCGGCACGCTGACGGATACCGGTCGCATCGTCGTGCAGCAGCATGGCGCGGTGCAGGCCGATATTCCGGTCGCCAAGCTCGTCAACCAGGCACCACAATATGAACGCCCGTGGGAACCAACGCCTGCGCCTGCCCCAGTGAACGCCGTGGATTACCCTCTGCCCGCCGGCAAGAGTCCGATCGATATTCTCCAGCATCTCATCGCCACGCCGGATTTGTGTTCACGCGCCTGGGTCACTGAGCAATATGACGGCACAGTTGGCGCGGATACGCTGGCTGGTCCGGGCGGAGATGCCGCCATTGTGCGGGTGCATGGCACACAAAAGGCGCTGGCAATGACCAGCGATTGTTCACCGCGCTATTGCCAGGCCGACCCGGTGATGGGCGGCAAGCAGGCAGTGGCGGAAAGCTGGCGTAATCTCACTGCCGTCGGCGCGCTACCGTTGGCGCTCACCGACAATATGAATTTCGGCAATCCGGAAAAGCCGCGCATTTTGGGGCAGTTTGTCGGCGCGGTGCAGGGCATGAGCGAAGCCTGCCGCGCGCTCGACTACCCGGTCGTCTCCGGCAATTGCAGTCTTTACAATGAAACCCAGGGCGTCGGCATTTTGCCGACCCCGACTATCGGCGGCGTCGGCATCTTGCCAGATGTTAGTCTGGCAGTGAACACTGCTTTCAAGGCGGATGGCGATGCCATTATCCTCGTCGGCAAGCTCAGCGGGCATATCGGCCAGTCCCTCTATCTGCGCGAGGTCCACGGCAAGGAAGCAGGGGCACCGCCGCCGGTTGACCTCGCTGCAGAGCGCTTGCATGGTGATTTCATCCGCGCGCAAATCCGCGCGCGTGCCATCACCGCCTGCCACGACATCAGCGATGGTGGCCTGCTGGTGACGCTTGCCGAAATGGCGATGGCGGGACAGCGCGGGGCGCAGATTGACTTTACGCCCCCCCACCCCACATCATGGTTCAGCGAAGACCAAGGATGTTATGTGGTGACGGTCAAGGATGCGGCCGCTTTTCTGGTAGCCGCGAAGGCGGCAGGCGTTCCAGCGCATGGTATCGGCACGGTCAGCGGCGTGGCGCTCAAACTGGGCGCGGCGCAAACCGCCGTCAGCCGCTTGCATGAACTGCACCAAGGCTGGTTGCCGCGCTATATGGAGGGCTGAACCATGCCGATGCAATCGCATGAGATTATTACGCTTATCAAGCAGGCTTATCCGGATGCTACGGTCGAAATTAAAGACCTGCGCGGTGATGGCGATCATTACGCCGCCCATGTCATCAGCAAAGCTTTCGCTGGCAAAACCCGTGTGCAGCAACACCAGATGGTTTATGCCGCGCTCGGCGATCGGATGGGCGACAGCGCCCGCGACGGCCTGCATGCTTTAGCTCTAACCACAGCAGCTCGCTAATACGTCGCTTATGACCTGACCCGAAATCACTGAACCGGTATCCAAAACTTTTTCTACGGGAGATTATGATGAGCAACCCTATAGTTGAACGCATTCAAGGCGAAATTAGCGAAAATGACGTTGTCCTTTACATGAAGGGCACGCCGGAGTTTCCGCAATGTGGCTTCTCAGCCATGGCCGCGCATATTCTGAAGACGCTGGGCGTGACTTTCCGCGGCATCGACGTGTTGGCTGACGCGGCGTTGCGACAGGGCATCAAGGACTTCGCCAACTGGCCTACCATTCCGCAGCTCTACATCAAGGGCGAGTTCGTCGGCGGCTGCGACATCATGAAGGAAATGGCGCAGAGCGGCGAGTTGCAGCAGATGCTGAAAGATAAGGGCGTCGCGTGCGCGGCTTGATCCCTACCGTTGAAAACCGTAGCGCGAAGGCTGCTGCGCTTCTGCTGTGTTTTCTGCTCACCAGCAGCCCGTCGGTTCTGGCCGCCAGCAAGAACGGAGCACCGGCTCCTCAGTCGAAGGTGACGCAGCTTGACGAGGCGACGCTGAATCAAATGGGTAAAGCGTTTACCCACGCGGTGGCCAACAAGGACATCGCGACACTCGGTTCCGGACTAAGCGACGATATTGACATTACCATCGAGATTATGGGGCTGGAGCGCCATCTGACCAAGGCGGAATACCTTGCCAATTTTCAGCGCAGCTGGGCAGCGATCAAGGATTACGAGTTCAAGCCGACGAGCGGGGAGATGGAAGTTTCCCTTGATAGTCCGACACGCGCGACCTTCAGGTTTAGCGCGATTGAGACCATGCTGAATGGCGGCATCATCATCAAAGGCCTGAGCGAACAGGAAAATGTGGTGGAGTTGCGGAATGGTCGGCCACAGATGGTCAAGGCAACCGTGCATGTCAGCGTTTATGCCAGTGTTAAGCTTTAAGACAGCCGCATAACTGGTAATTCTTTGAAAAACCATACAAAATCAAAAGCCGCCTTAACGGCGGCGGGTCACTCTTAGAAATCAAAAACCCCCGTCCAATATTTCGGCATTCGCGCGAATTACTGAACGGGGGTTGAAGCATATAGCTCCAAGAAAAGCGTCGTAAGACGCCGCGAAGTTACTTCTTCTTCGCGGTCTTCTTAGCGGGCTTCTTCGCAACCGTCTTCTTGGCGGCTGGCTTCTTGGCAGCGGTCTTCTTCTTAGCTACAGGCATATTATCCTCCTCGTAAGTGTAGTAGGCACATGTTGTTGCTACTCACGCGAACAGTCAACAACATACTGACACCATCACCGTCATTCATGCGCATTCGATGCTGATTGATGGAAAGACGTTGCAAGCTTGCAACATTTTCACCGCTCTCATCGACACGCACATGCATCACGCGATGCGTGGATCACTCTGGCGATTCTTCCGCAAGCTTGCGCGATGCGGACATGACTCATCTTTGTGAACGCGTTCATCTTGCCTGTGAGTTACTAACGAACCGTAAAAAATTTTCTCCGCCACGCGCACGCGCAGCATCAACGCCGCAGAGAAGTCACGCTACACCGGCGACACGGAACACACGACCAACTACGCGCACGCAAGCAAACACATGTGCGTCCGTATCTTCTTCGCGCGTCATCACTGCAGCAATACTGGTTTTTCTTTGCAATTCTATATTGGCGCGTGGATCAGAACAGCTTGCATGGCAGGCTGTGACAAGTAGCATCCAGGCGACATTCCTAAAATGCGCGCTATCTTTGGATGGCGTGCAGCCAGCACGCAAAAATTTTATGACGCAGGATCGTGCCCTCCGAACCGTTACGATACAGTATTGGGGAGGATATTGGATCCGGCAGGACTTTGATCCCAGCGCGCAGTCTTTATGACGCCGATACAATCCTGCCGCAGCGTTAAGTACAATATTGGGAGGATGGTGGGCCCGGCAGGACTTGAACCTGCGACAACACCGTTATGAGCGGTGCGTTCTAACCAACTGAACTACAGGCCCTACCCTGTGAAAACCTTTCCTATTCCGCGCTTACGCGCGGAGGCCAACTGAACGACAGCCCCCTACGAGTAAGCCTGCGGAACCTATCATAACCGGCGCGTCATGCAAATCGTTGGGTTAGCGATTTACGCCGCTGCTCGCGTTGCGCCAATTTGCGACAACAGGACGTTCTGAAACTTATCTGGTACATCAATATAGTTAATCGGCATCAGGTTGGTGCCAACCCCACGAATCGTGATGGTCCCATAGCCCAACATGCGCCCCCAAGCTGTTTGCTGCACATCCGCGCCTTCAATCTTGCTTAAGAATAATTCATAGGTCGTTCGGCTAACAATCCCGAATTTGGCCACCACGCGCCGGTTGGTCACGACCAGCTCCGTACCGGACTGCCGCAACACTGCCATTAGCAGCTGAGAGCATCCGACAAACGTCACTAGCGCGGCTAATATTTTAGCAGGCAAATCCGCTTGTGCGGCCAAATCTTGATTATCCAGCATAGCCAGAACTGGCCGCATGCCGACAGAGAGAGCGATGCCCATCAAGGTTGTGACGAGTCCCTTGCCATAGACCACCCAGTGCAGGCTGGTGGCGAAGAGGACATTCTCCCCAGGCATCAACACCGAACGTATATAGGTAAAGTCGCGGAACATGGGAGCGTCACCTTGCAAAAGCGGTCGTCACCCGAGCCAAGCCAAGGCAGACCCGGACTATGCGCTCAGCACCCTGGCAGCGCAACTTGCCTGGCTCAACCGTGCGCCAACCAGCGCTCAGCTTCCAGCGCCGCCATACAACCCATGCCAGCGGCGGTGACCGCTTGCCGGAAAACCTTATCCTTCACATCACCGGCGGCAAACACACCGGGCACATTGGTCGCGGTCGAATCTGGCGTAGTCAGCACATAACCTGCCTCGTCCATTGCCACCTTGCCCTTGAATAGGCCGGTTGCCGGATCATGGCCAATGGCGATAAAAACCCCGGAAACTGGTAGTTCACTGACCGCACCGGTGACGCTGTTGCGCAAACGCACCCCTGTCACCGCTTTATTAGGCGTCTCAATGCCGGTTATCGCCTCCACCGTGCTGTTCCAGACCACGGCGATTTTCGGATGGGAGAAAACGCGGTCATGGAGGATTTTTTCGCCGCGGAAGGCGTCACGGCGATGCACCAGAGTGACTTTGGCGGCATGATTCGTGAGATAGAGCGCCTCTTCCAGCGCGGTGTTGCCACCACCAATAACCGCGACTTCCTTGCCGCGAAAGAAAAACCCGTCACAGGTGGCGCAACCGGACACGCCATGGCCTTGGAAGGCTTTCTCGCTATCGAGCCCCAGCCAGCGCGCCTGCGCACCCGTCGCTATAATCACCGTATCCGCCACAAACGTATCGCCGGATTCAGCCTGGCAACGGAAAGGCCGCTGGCTGAAATCGACATCCTTGATGACATCGAAATGCATGGTGGTGCCAACCTTGGCCGCCTGCGCTGCCATCTGCTCCATTAGCCACGGCCCCTGGATGATATCGGCAAAGCCCGGGAAGTTTTCGACATCGGTGGTGATGGTCAACTGCCCGCCAGGCTGCATCCCTTGGACAAGAATGGGCTTCAGATTGGCGCGCGCAGCGTAAATCGCGGCCGTATAACCGGCGGGGCCAGCCCCGATAATCAGCACTTTTGTCGTATGTATCGTTGGCATGATGTCCATTCCCAATGATTTTCAAGAAATCTAGCTCGATTCGCCCACGTGGCAAGCTTCTAAAGTGTCACCCCTAGAGCGTAGCGAGCGCCTGATTATAGCATGTAGCGAAATCGCGCATCGTGACTGCCGAGACCTTTAGGTCACGCAGCAGCCCATCGCCCACATCATAAATGAAGCCATGCAACCAAAGTTTTTGCCCACGCCCCCAGGCCTCGCGGACAACGCTGCTCATGGCGGCGTTATGGAGCTGCTCGACGACATTGATGGCGCAGAGCTTACGCCAGCGCGCTTCGGCATCCAGCCCATCCAGCTTGGCCTCATGCCGCTCCCGAACGTCCTGGATATGGGCAAGCCAATTATCGATAATACCGAACTTCTGCCCGTCGAGCACGGCACGGATGCCGCCGCAGCGGTAATGGCCGCAGAGGATGACATGCTTCACCTTCAGCACATCAATGGCATATTGCATGACGGAGAGGCAGTTTAGGTCGCCATGGGCGACGATATTGGCGACATTGCGATGCACGAAGACCGTGCCGGGCGGCAAGCCGAGCAGCTGGTTGGCGGGGACGCGGCTGTCGGAACAACCGATCCACAGATAATCCGGCGCCTGCTGCTCGGCTAGATTGCTGAAGTAGTTCGGGTCCTGGGCGCGCATCCGCTCCGCCCAGTCGCGATTATTCGCGAACAACTGCATGAAATCTTGCATCAGAAGCCAAACATATGATCGAGACTGAAGGCGGTATCATTGGGCGCGACCAGACCGTGGTAGCCAAACAAACGGCAGGTGGTGTCACGCACCAGTACATAGGCATGGTCACCGGCAGCGATGCGCTCATCCGGCGTGAACATGGTGCTCACCCGCCAGAGCAGTGAGCCGTGACAGGGGATGCGAATGACGCGCTTGGCCACTTCTTTGCCCGTGCGGTCAGTCAGCGTTAGTGAGGTATCGGATGTCGAGTGCCACGGCACGGAAGCCGGATACATCAAATGACAGAGCGTATCCTGCGCGCCGGAGCCACAGCGCAAAAAGAGCCGTGTACTTAAGCCCGGTGCTTTCCCGGCATAGGATTGCGGCTCGCCGCGATAGGTCATCAGCGTATTGAAGATGTGTGAGCCGAAACTGGTCTCGGCGACATGATCCGTCTGGCGGTCGCGATACCGGAACAGGCTGTGCATCCAGCCATCGACATCGCTGCCCGCGGCAAAATCATAGACCAGCTCAAGATGGCCGTAGCCGCCCGCCAGCTTCTGGCCAAGCAGCAGCTTATTGATATCGAGCAACGCAGTATGGTTGCGTGGCAGGTTACCGAAAGCATGGCGCGCCACCTCCAGCCCCATCGAATCATAGGCGATGGCGGCGAGCGGTAGATGCTGCTGCGCGGTGGACATCGGCGTCGGTAGCGCCAGATTGTCATAGCGCTCAAGCGGCAAAATCGGCGCGGGCAAAATATGCAACTTGCCGAGCAGATCACCCAGTTCGACCAGCCGCTTGTCGGCCTTCAGATCGCTGCGCTCGACATTGGGGTGCGAGATGCGCGAGCGGCCGCCTTTGACAAAGACTTCATAACGCGGGCGGACGATATGTTTGCCTGCCTGAATTTCGAGCTGTTGCGGCCAGCGCGCCTGCGGCAACAGGCTGGCGACGCTCAGCTTATGGGTGGCAAAAGGCGGCAAGGCGCTGTCAAGCCAAGTGACTTTGCTGTCGCCCATCAGATTGAGGCCAATCTCGCCCGCTGGAATGGTGCCCGGATGGCTGTTTTGCACCCAAAGCACGACATCTTCATCTGCCGCGGGAGCGGGCAGACCGGCATAGATATCCGATGGCCAGGAATTGGCATCATGCGTGCAAGACAAAACGCTGTCATCGTCGCCATAGGTATCAAGCGCGTATTTGACGATGTCGTGCCCAGCCGCACCGATGATGTGAATGTAAAGCTGGCCGGTAAATTCCGGAAGATTGAACCGCGTGCGCACTTCGGCGCTGTCAATCACCACGGTGGCGTTGGCGCCTGGGAGTGGTTGCGTCCAGGTGGCAATCGTCTTGCCCGCACTGTCAAACAGGTTGCACCAGGCGCTAACTTCCTTACCACCATAAGTCGCCCAGTAGTTAGCTGTGACGATGCGGGTGTGCTGCCCGTCTGCATCGCGGAAGAAAGCGAGATTGGTGGCGAAATTGAGGGTAGAGAGGTAGCGCTGCTTGTCGGACAGCATGGCATCCGGCAAACGCAGGCCATCAAAGCTATACCAGGGGGTATTGGCGGGAAAGAGATGCTTGGTCTGGTCAACTATCCGGGCTGAGTCGAAGCTGGCAATCAGAATGCTGCGGCACTTGCTGGCCGCCAACGCGGTGACCGGCTGAGCACGATGATTGAGGAACGGGCGACCGATCTGCTCGACATCCTGGACATAGACGCCGCCGATGGTCAGGTCATTGAGCGGATAAAACTCGGCGAAACCGGCAAGCTGATTGTTGGGGTCATAAATCGCGACTGGTCCGTTGGCCTGCAAATGGGCAACCAGCGACCGCGCCTTGGCGGCGGCGAGCGGATGGCCAACCGCCTTATAGAAGGCGTTGCCACCAGACTGATTGCTGAAAGTTTCGATTTTGAGCGCCATAGAATCCGCCTGTGAAAGTCAGGCGAATAAGTTAGCCCCAAGCGCGTCGCTGTGCAACCGGCGGTGCTAGTTCGAGCCTGGCACCTTCAGCCGCGCCAGAATCGGGAAATGGTCGGACCCGATGGGTGGCAGCACCTGCAATGTACCGGTAATTCCTCCTTTAGCGAAGACATGATCAATCTGGATAGCGAGCGGTGGCATTGGCTTTGGCCAAGTATAGTTGAAGGGACGGCCAATGCGGGTCAAACCGCTATCGATAATCGGCTGCAGTGCCGCCGCCCAGAGTGTCGTATTATAGTCGCCCGCTACGATGACCGGCTTGGTGCTGGCGCGGGCGATATTCCCAGCTGTTGCAAGGTAGATATCAAGCTGCTTGAGATCGGTATATCCAACGGGTGAGACTGGATGGATGGCAAGGACTGTGAATTGCGGAAAATCCGCTTGGAGCAGCGGCAGTTTATAATCGCCAACCTCATGCAGCGTGGTTTTAAACGGCCATTTGGCATAGAGCGCCATGCCGAAGCTATCCTGGCGCGGCAAAACGGTATGGTTTGGATAACGCGCATGCAGCGCTTCCAGCTGCTTCGCCCAGCTCTGACCGAGTTCGACAACAATGATGATATCGGGATCCGTGGCGTCCACCGTCGCCAGAAAGCGCGCGGCGCTTGGGTTGGCGATAAGCACATTCGATGACAGGAGCGTGAGCGGGATGACCGACTTGTCGTCGGCAAAGCTTCTCTCTGGCATGCTCTGCAAGATACGCAAGCCCATCAGCCCGCCATTGAGCAAAAGGGCTAGAACGATGATAGTCGGCGCAAGGCGCGCCTGCATGACCGCCGCGATAAAGAGCAGCACGAGACCGCCAGCAACCAGCTGCGGCCGGAAATGGTTGCCGTAGTCAAAGAGTTTCTCATAGGGAGCGGCCAGCCCGACGAGGCTTGCGATTACGAAAAGTAGCGTTGCAATGTAAATATAGTGTTTCATGGCAATTGTACCGTGGCAACTTGCAGGTTGATAGCCTCCGCCGGTTGCAGGGCGCGCGGCGTGGCAAACGGCACCTGCATCATCATTTGATAGAAGCTGCTATTGCCGATCATGCTAACAATATAATTTTCAAGCAGGCTAAGCATCTGCGCCGTGAAGGGGTTGGGACGCGCGACATGCGCTTCCGCCGCTTCCGGTCGGTGGATGTTCAGCATCGCAACGCCATCATCTGGCGCTAAGTAGCGCGTTACACCGCCCAAAAAGGCATAAACGCAAGCCGAGGCGCAATAGCCGTGATAAGTAACGGCTCCGGCGGCGCGGATGGCCTGCCCCATCGCCATGGAAACATCGACATCGCCGCCACGCGAATCCAGCATAATGGCTATCTGCCCCTTACCCGCGGCTTGTCGCAAAGCTTGCTGCAGGCGCTCCGCATCGCCACTGACAATCTCGCCGCTGACATTGATGAACAGGATGTGCTGCCCTGCC
Organism: Alphaproteobacteria bacterium; assembly: GCA_017996055.1. Taxonomy (GTDB): domain Bacteria; phylum Pseudomonadota; class Alphaproteobacteria; order UBA9219; family RFNS01; genus JAGOHT01. The sequence goes on along the minus strand of JAGOHT010000057.1, from coordinate 1,144 downwards.
CGCTCCGGCGTAACGGTGACTATGGCCGCCTCGACCGGCAGCGCGAGCAGTAGACCGGCCAGCATAACGACGGCACCACTGATTTTCTTGAAACTTTTACAGAGCATGATTCCCCCAGCGACAGCGCCCCAGCATGCCGCCGAGGGGTTGCCGAAACGATAACTTAACCCATATTTAACCAAGCAATCCTTAACCATTACCCGTTAGGGTGGTGGCGATTTGCTCACCCATTTTATGTGGCCGCATGGCCGCTTCCAGCCCAAAGGATTTTATCATGCCCAAAATTAATGGCAGCGTCACGCTCACGGACGATCAGACCGGCAAGAGCTGGAAGTTTGACAAGATTGAAGGCTCGGTTGGCCCGCAGGTCCTCGATATCCGCAAGCTCTATGGGGATACCGGCTATTTCACATTCGACCCCGGGTTTACCTCGACCGGCAGCTGCGAATCCAAAATCACCTTCATAGACGGCGATCAGGGTGTGTTGCTGCATCGCGGCTATCCGATTGAACAGCTGGCGGAAAAGAGCGATTTCCTTGAAGTCGCCTATCTGCTGCAGCATGGTGAGTTACCCAACGGCAAGGCCAAGAACGAATGGGTGCGCCACATCACCTATCATACGATGGTGCATGAACAGCTGATCAAGTTCTATAGCGGCTTCCGTCGTGACGCCCACCCAATGGCTGTGATGTGCGGCGTGGTCGGCGCGCTTTCGGCCTTCTATCATGACTCGACGGACATTCATGACCCGCGGCAGCGCGAGATTGCCTGTCATCGCCTCATCGCCAAGATGCCGACACTGGCGGCCATGGCCTATAAATACGCCGTCGGCCAGCCCTTCGTTTACCCGCAGAACAGCCTGTCCTATGCGGAAAACTTCCTTTACATGACCTTTTCGCTCCCCGCCGAGCCATACAAAATCAATCCGGTGATGGCGCGCGCGATGGATAAGATTTTCATGCTCCATGCTGACCATGAGCAGAACGCCTCAACTTCTACCGTCCGTCTGGCCAGCTCGTCGCAGGCGAACCCGTTTGCCTGCATCGCCGCTGGTATCGCCTCGCTGTGGGGTCCAGCGCATGGTGGTGCGAACGAAGCCGTGCTGAAGATGCTGATGGAGATTGGCACGCCGGACAAAGTGGAT
>JAGOHT010000206.1 GCA_017996055.1 Alphaproteobacteria bacterium | reverse complement strand
AGGCCATTAATCTAGTAGCATCCAGCTGGGGCGCGCGGCTGCAAACGGGCGATGAAATTCTCGTCACCGCGCTGGAGCATCATGCCAATATCGTGCCCTGGCAGCTGATTGGCCGGGGCGTCCGCGTCGTGCCAGTGCCGATGACTGAGCATGGCGAGGTTACGCTGGCCGCCGTCGCCGCCTGTCTCACGCCGCATACCAAGCTGGTGGCCATCGCCCATGTCGCCAACGCGCTCGGCACCGTTCTGCCAGTCGCCGACATCATCGCGCTGGCACATCAGCGCAGCATCCCCGTACTCGTTGATGGCTGTCAGGCAATCTGTCATAAGCCGGTCGATGTGCAAGCGCTCGATGCGGATTTCTACGTCTTTTCCGGCCACAAGCTTTATGGCCCCACTGGTATCGGCGTACTCTATGGCAAGGCGGAGTTGCTCGCATCCATGCCGCCCTATCAAGGTGGCGGCGATATGATTGATATCGTCAGCTTTGACGGCACGACCTTCAAGGAACCACCGCAGCGCTTTGAAGCGGGCACCCCCGCGATTGCCGAAGCCGTAGGCCTCGCAGCGGCGCTGGATTATCTCCGCACCATCGGCATGAGCCGCATCGCCGCACATGAGGCCGATTTGCACGCCTATGCCATTGCGCAGTTGCGCGGTATCAACAAGCTGCGGCTCATCGGCACCGCGCCAGAGCGTGCCGCCGTCATTTCTTTTGTCATCGAGGGCGCTCACCCGTCCGATATCGGCACACTGCTTGACCAGCACGGCATCGCGGTGCGCACGGGCCATCATTGCGCTCAGCCGGTGATGGCGCATTTCGGCCTGCCAGGCACGGTGCGCGCCAGCTTCGGGCTATACAATACGCGCGCCGATATCGACCGTTTGGTCACAGCGCTGCGCGCGGTGCTGGAGCTGTTGCAATGAGCGAAGCGCCAGCCATCATCGATAACCCAACTCCGCCGCCAGCCCCTGCTGTCGCCGTGCCGGTAGAGAACGAACGCACCGCCGCCATCAAGGAGCAGATGGTGAATTTTTTGAAACAGGTGCATGACCCGGAAATCCCGGTGAATATCTATGACCTCGGCCTGATTTACCGTATCGATCTCTTTGCCGATGGCGACAAATTCCGCGCCGAGGTCGATATGACGCTCACCGCCCCCGGCTGTCCCGTGGCGGGCACAATGCCCGGGCTGGTCGAGATGGCGGCGAGTCAGGCCGATGGCCTCAGCACCGTCAAGGTCGCTTTGGTCTGGGAACCGGCCTGGGACCGGTCGCGCATGTCAGAAGCAGCGAGACTTGAATTGGATATGTTTTAAATTATTTCTGTGAGTATGGATGCCATGACCAACACCGCCATTACCCTGCACCCCGATGTCATCGCCTATCTGCGCGAGAAAATCGCCCTGACCGCCGCGCGCGCGCCGGAGGAAAAGGTCGTAGGCCTGTGGGTCGAAGTGACTAAGAAAGGCTGCTCCGGCAACGCCTATGAATTTGACGTGATGACAGAAGCGAAGCTGGCGAGCTATGTGGGCAAGAACCGCTTCGAGCAGCCCGAACGCGTGACGCAGGACGGCGTGACCGTGTTCATCGAACCGCAATCGCTGATGAAGGTCATCGGCTCGGAACTCGTGCTGCAACGCGATGCCTTCAGCACCCGGCTTGATTTCCGCAACCCAAACGCCACCGCCACCTGCGGCTGCGGCGAGAGCTTCGCGGTTTAGTTATCAGCACTCAAACGCCGTGCGCGCTGCTCCGCCTCACCGGGCGGAGCAATGTTTCCAATGATTCCCCCTGAAGCGCATGCGTCAGACGGCCGATGACTACATCTGCATGCGCCGCTTGATGTTGTTGAGTGAGGCTGCGCTCCTGGCCTTTGGCTTCTCGCCAGGCAACCAAACCCGCATCAGCTCCTCCGATCTCCTTTGGAGTGAAGAGTCGGTATGAGCCTCTTTGTTCGCTGCGCGGATCGCCGCTGCGCGCTCATCCGGTGGCAGAGCCTCGACGAGCTTGCCCCACTTCTCTGCGCCCCGAACATTGAGCAGATTGCCCGGCGTACAGTACTGGTAAGAGGCCTCGACAGCCTGGCGGATGCGTTGCTGTGGATCCGGCAAAGCATCGACGAAGGCCCCCCACTTGTCGACCGCCTTCTCCCGCTGCTTGGTGCCACTCTTGTAGAACAATGCAGCACGCGCCGCGAGCCCAACGCGACGATTCAGATTGGGTTCTGCAGCGACGTTTTCAAAGCCAAGTTGCAGCGCAAAGTCTCCCAGTACGCCGGGGGCCCGAAAACGAACGGCTTGGAGACCCTGCATCGCGTGGCGGAAGCGACTTTCCGTATCCGGGAGTTGCTGAGCAAGATTCATCCAGAGCCCCTCAGCCTGCTTTAGGAGTCTTGAACTCGGCTGGGATTCAGTGATGACCGTCATGGCTGCCTGAAGGGCGGTTTCACGGTACTTCGCATTGCTGCCGAGCACTTCGGCGACACCAAGAAGGGTCTGCGCCGCTTGGGTTTCCCAGCCGCGCCGCGGGACTTCATCTTCCCAAACATCGACAGGGCGTTTTTTGAGATGATGGTTCGACTCGAGAACCACGCTCAACTCCGCAGCGGAGGTGACAAGATCAGGAAAATTCTTCTCCCGAATTGCGCGCTGCCCTCTATCAATCGGCGTCTCAGGCGCACCGCCGCCTGCTGCACTCACGACCCGGAGCATCGCGTTATACGTGTCATCCAGCCTATCGTTCTTACCCATAAACTCTCTCCACACTTGCTTGCGCCACTGACCGGTGGCGGCAGATAATGAGTAATACCATGGGCAGCAGCGAAACTAATGCGCTGAACGTGCCCTCGGTATTCACAAAGAGAGGCCGATCAACCACTTTCTCGCTTTCATGAAAGCGAGAATTCACTCTAGCCTACCAGCGCACAACAAAAACAGAACAAGCTGGATGCTGGGATCCATCCACGACCTGACACGCGCCGAGGCCGCCCTCACCGTCACCGGCTGCAACTGCAGCCGCGTCAGTAAGACCAGCACGCACTCGCTGCGCATCCGCTTCGGTTCCGGGCGGCACCTCATGACCCTCAAATGGCGCTGCACCGGCTGCGACGGATGCAATGTCCGTCGCCTACGCCGTGCGCGCTGCTCCGCATCGTTTGGCTTCGCGCAAAAAGTTGCGCAAACGACGCAAGGCTAGGCACCACCTCACCACCGACAAAATCTGTTGCACGGATTTTGTCGGGTTTCGGAAAAACTCCAAAACTAACACTCTCCTAGCGTAGAGCTATTCGCCTTCTGGCTTTGCCGGTTCG
>JAGOHT010000056.1 GCA_017996055.1 Alphaproteobacteria bacterium | reverse complement strand
CTTAATGGCTCTGGTCGGTCTGCCATTATATTCTATGACATGTTCAGTCTGAGCCAATTCTTTTGCCTCCAGATGAGCTTCATAAACATCGTCATCCATAGACACAATTGAGCGGCGCTTATTGCCAAACCCTCTGCCAAAATCAATGGTGCGTCCATTGAGATCAATCTGGTTCCACTTCAAATCAAGGATCGCGCCCGACCGTGCTGCTGTAATACTGCGATTTTATGAACAGCCTGATGTGGGGAGATTTTGCCTTCTCGATGATCAAGGACACTTCCTCGCGTTTTAACCATACATCGCGCGGGGGAGGAGATTTGACCGGCAAAATGAATTGCGGCTGCCGTTCGATCCAACGGTTGCCTTCGGCGTAATGCAAGGCAGCCCTGAGCGTACCAAGTTCTCTTAAAATTGTGTCGTCTCTGACGCAGCCCCATTAACAACCCGGCATGCCCGCCGCTCAGAGAAGCCTTACTATTCCTTGAGTTTGGCTACGGCTTCTCGCCTGCGTGCGGGCGTTACCAGTTTTTTGAGAGAAGGTCCTTCAACGCTGCTTGTACAGCATCTCTTCCACGCGCAGCTTCTTCAGCTTCGCATTCTCTACCTCAAGCATCTGCAGCCGCTTCCCGTTGCTGACGTCCATGTCGCCGAACTTAGCCTTCCAGTTATAAAACGTTGCCGGGCTGATCCCGTGCTTCTGGCATAGATCGGCTGTTCTGACACCACGCCTCACGTCAACAAAATGACTTTTATCGCCGACTTCATGGTCGGTGCTTCGCTGTTCTGGGCCATCACAATCCGGCTCGACTGCTCCGTTGTCCTGTGCACCAACGAATTCTAGGGCCAGTCAGGCCACCCCGATCGGTTCGGAGGCATCAATCTGACGTTTCAGTTTTGGTGATAACCTATGACATCTCAAAATAAACAAGAAGAACACCGAATCGATCTTAGTGACTAAACGGAAGAATTATGGCATTATGGCTAGCGCTTTTATCGGGATCCGTTTTAACGCTCGGTCATTTCCCTCTCCGATTATTGATTTTTTCCACGGGCGGCGAAATACCACCGCCTCAATAAACAGCCGTCCAACAAGCTCCGCAGTTGCTAAGCAACCCGCTGCTGAAGCCGATTTCGCTAAGATTTACGTCGCAATGCAGTCACGGCCATCCTGCCATAGATGTTTCTTGAGTAGGATCCTATATGTCGCATTTTTATGATCAGGTTCGAGCCACGGAGCATGTTCGCCACGAACATTTGATCCGTCGAGAAGTTTTTAGCCCGGAACATCTCGAACAATTCGCGGTGGAGCTGGCCGCTGAGCAAAGCGTCGTGCCGGGTATTATCGGCAATCGCCTGTTCAGAAAGCGCATCAACGATAACGAGCAGCGTTTGCGCGCCGCGTATCTCGCTATTTCCAAAGCGATGAACCAGGGCTTTGAAATGCCGCCCGCGGCCGATTGGCTCGTCGATAATTATTTCGTCTCGGAAGATCAAATTCGCGTCGTCCGCAACGACCTGCCTCCAGGATACTACCGCGAACTGCCCAAGCTGGCACAGGGGCCGCTTAAGGGTTTTCCGCGCGTTTATGGCATCGCGCTGGCCTATATCGCCCATACAGACAGCTTTTTTAACCCGGCCTTGGTCGAACGCTTTTTACTCGCGTATCAAAGCAAGCAACGCCTCAACATCAATGAACTGTGGGCCGTGAGTATAGTCCTACGCGCCGCCTTGGTGGAAAATCTATGCCGCGCCGCCACGATCATTATTGATGACCGCAAGGTTCGCATAAAGGCCGACGCCTTGGCCGATGAGCTACTGCTTGCAGTGGAGGCTGGGCCTGATGGCATTATATCTGGCCTTAAAAGCATAGGCCGTGCGCAGTTATCACCTTCCTTTGCCGCTCAGCTTATACAACGGCTGCGCGATCAAGACCCGCGCGTTATTCCCTTCCTTCAGGTTCTCGACAGTCGTTTGCAGGACGAAGGAAGCTCGGCGCAGGATATTGTCAGCGCGGCACACCAAAATCAGGGCGCTTTAACTGTGACGGCGCGCAACATCATCACCAGCATGCGCCTGATTTCGACCTACGATTGGGTCGAGTATTTTGAAAAAGTCAGCCATGTCGATCAAAAGCTACGCGCCGAAAGCAACTTTGCGGCGATGGATTTGCCAACACGTAATCTGTATCGTCGCGCCATCGAGAACTTGGCGCGAGGATCATCACGATCCGAAATGGAAGTGGCCGAACGCGCTCTTTGGTTTGCCAAAAACGCTCAGGAACGGGCGCAGGAGGGAGCAACCTCAGCGCGACGCGAACATGATCCCGGCTATTTTCTTATCGACGCAGGCCTTCCCAAGCTGGAATCCGACATCGGCTATCACCGCAATTGGCGGGACAAGATTCGTAATTCGAGCCCGGCCACCAATCTCGGCCTCTACATGCTGGCCAATCTTTTGCTGGTCATGGGTTTTGTCAAACTCGGCCTTTCCGCTACGGCCTTGCAGGAAGAACGTCTATGGGGATTGATTTTCCTCGCAGTTGCCGTCTTGTTTCCGGCATGGGAAGCGGCGATTACGTTTGTAAACCGCGCCGTCATCTACATTTTTTCGCCATTTCCCCTGCCCGGTCTATCCTTGCGCTACGGCATCCCCGACGATCTCAGCACCATGGTCGTTATTCCCACGTTTATCAGTTCGTCACAGGATGTCGCTTCGCTGATTGAGCGTTTAGAAGTGCATTATCTGAGCAATTCAGACGATAAACTGCGCTTCGCATTGCTAACGGACTGGAAAGACGCCGACCAGGAAACGATGCCTGATGACGATCTCCTGCTCTCGCAGGCGCAACAAGCCATCGCGGCGCTTAATCACAAGTATCCGTTGCCGGATGAAGCGCCGCGCTTCTATGTTTTACACCGCCACCGTCTGTGGAACGCCGCGCAAGGCAAGTGGATGGGTTGGGAACGAAAACGCGGCAAGTTGCATGAGTTGAATCTTCTGCTGCGCGGTTCGAGTAACACGAGCTACTTGAACGCCAGCGATCCGGCGACCCTGCGTCTGCCCGCGAATATTCGATATATCGTGACGTTGGATGCCGATACGCGCCTGCCGCATGGCGTCGTGCGAAGGCTGATCGGCAAGATGGCGCACCCCCTCAACCGTGCGCAATGCGACGAAAAGCGCTGCTGTATTGTTGAAGGTTACGGCATTCTACAGCCGCGCGTTTCAACATTTCTGCCAGAACGCTACATAGGATCGCTATTCCAACGCGTGTTTTACCGGGCCAAAGGCATTGATCCTTATGCATTCGCCATTTCCGACGTCTATCAAGATTTGTTCGGCGAAGGGTCTTTCACCGGCAAGGGGATTTATGACATCGACGCTTTTGAAGGCACGGCAGCGAGTCACATTACCGAGAACGCCGTTCTGAGCCATGATTTGATCGAAGGCATCTATGCCCGCGCCGGATTGGCGTCTGACATCGAAGTCGTCGAGGAATATCCATCGCGCTATGACGTGGCCAGCACGCGGCAACATCGCTGGGCGCGTGGCGATTGGCAATTGCTCCCCTGGATGTTCGGGCCAAGTTCCAAGAATACGCCTTGGTTGGGGCGGTGGAAGCTGGCAGACAATTTGCGCCGCACCTTGACGGCTCCCTGCACATTTCTATCGCTTCTGATCGGCTGGACTTTTCCCCTCGCAACAGCCAGCCTTTGGACGACACTGATCCTCGCCGCCTATAGTATGCCGATCCTTATAAGCTTGGCGGAAGGGTTATGGCCGCGCCCGGACGTTCCGCGTCTTAGCCATCTCACTACATTGGCTGCGGATACCCGACGCGCGGGGCAGCAGATTTTCTTTTTCATTGCGTTTCTACCGCATCAAGCTTGGCTGATGGTCGATGCGGTACTGCGAACCCTCTGGCGTCTCTTTATCTCCCATCGCAACTTGCTGGAATGGATGCCCGCCGCCGAAGCCAAGCGCCGCAGCCACCGAACACTGCCCGGCTTTTGTCTCTATATGTTTGGCGGCCTCATCCTTACGGCCTTGGCTGTTGTTCTCTTGGTAGCAACATCGTCAACGTTATGGCTGTTAGCATTGCCCTTTCTACTACTCTGGTTTGCGGCACCGGCCTTAGCCTATTATTCCAGCCTGCCCACGACGCCGGTGGCCACTATCAAGCTGGAGGCGACGGAACAACAGCAATTGCGCCTGATTGCCCGAGAAACATGGCGCTATTTCGAACAATTCGTCACGGCCTACGACAACTGGTTGCCACCCGATAATTTTCAGGAAGACCCAACCCCAATCACCGCGCATCGCACCTCGCCGACCAATATCGGCCTCTATTTCCTCTCAACAATCGCTGCTTTCGATTTTAGTTGGATCAACATTGGCGAACTGCTCAGCAGGTTGAACGAAAGCTTTATTACTCTGCATCGCATGGAGCGATACAAGGGCCATTTTTTCAACTGGTACGATACGATTGATTTGCGTCCGCTCGAGCCGCGCTATATTTCGTCGGTCGATAGCGGCAACCTTGCTGGGTATCTACTCGTCGTCGCACAGATGTGCCAATCTTTGCGAAAAGAGAAAGTGTTGAATGAGAATTGGCACGAAGGTCTAAGCGATACGTTATCGAACCTGCAAGAAGCTTTAAAACGGACTACCCCTCCCGCTTTGCCCACCGTCTTGCAACAAACGCAAACCAATGCACAGACCATGCAATCTATACTACAGGTCTATCGGTTAAATCCTCACACACTGGAAACGTCTTACACGACGCTCACAAAACTCTACGAACTGGGCTTCACCAGCGATGACCTCGTCTCGCTCTATGTCGTCGAGCGCGGCGAGAAGGCCAATCGCGATGACGCCAATATTCAAAAATGCTGCCGTGCCGTTCTGGCCGCTGTCCAATCCCATTTACGTCATCTGGACCAGATGGCTCCATGGTTGGCCCAAGCGCATTCGCCCGCGTTGATCACTGGCCTGCCTGAAGAATTGCGCGTGATCCTCTTTGATAGAATTCCGACGTTGCAGGATTTGGCTCAGCTTTCGTAAACCGCCGCCGCCATCATCGCCAAGCATCACACCGCTCAACCAGACCTCTTGCTAACGCTAGTTAAGCAGTCGACTGCGGCGGCAGTATCTCTGATCGAAATGTCCGAAACGCTGTCCACACAAGCTCTAGCATTTTTCAATGCCATGGACTTCAGCTTTCTCATGAACTCCCAGCGTAAACTGCTCGCCATCGGTTTTCGCGTCGCGGATCAAGTTCTCGACCCCAGTTGTTACGATCTGTTGGCCTCTGAAGCGCGTCTGGCCAGCATTGTCGCCATCGCGAAAGGCGACATCCCCTCTCATTCCTGGTTCAGGCTAGGCCGCACGGTCACTGCCATCGACCAGAAACCCGCCTTGGTCTCATGGTCCGGCTCAATGTTCGAATATCTTATGCCGGCGCTAATCATACGCGAACCTGATGAAAGCCTGATCGGCCAGAGCAACACTCTGATCGTGGAACGGCAAATCGATTATGGCAAAACGCTTGGCATTCCTTGGGGCATCTCTGAATCGTGCTACAACGCCCGCGATTTTGAGATGACCTATCAATATTCTGGCTTCGGCATTCCCGGCTTGGGCCTAAAACGCGGTCTCAGCGAGAATATCGTAGTCACGCCCTACGCTACGGCATTGGCCGCCATGATTGACCCTTCCAGCGCCCTGCAGAATTACCAACGCATGGTCGCCCTCGGCGCGCATGGTTATTATGGCTGGTACGAAGCCATAGACTTCACCACAAGGCGTTTACCTGAGGGCGAGCCGTGGGCTGTAGTGCGCAGCTATATGGCGCATCATCAAGGCATAAGTCTAGTCGCAATCCTGAACGCTTTGCAAAACGGAAAGATGCGCGACCGCTTCCATGCCGACCCACTGATCCAAGCCACGGATTTGCTGCTTCAAGAATTACCGCCGCGCCATGTCGCCCTTGCCAAACCGCGCATTGAGGAAGTTGAGGCGATTACGCCGATCCTCCGCACGGTCACCTCGACCAATCCGCGCAGCTTCAAATCGCCGCATAGCGCCGTGCCGCAAACGCAACTGCTCGCGAATGGGCATTACAATCTGATGATCACTGCCGCAGGCGGGGGTTACAGCAAATGGCGCGGTATAGCTGTCACCCGGTGGCACGAAGACCCCACGCGCGACGCGTCTGGCAGCTATATCTATATTCGCGATACGGAGAGCAACAAATATTGGTCGGCGACCTATCATCCTACCAGCCAAGAGCCCGACGATTATACCGTGATCTTCCATGAGGATCATGCCGAATACCAACGGCGCGATGGCGATATTGCGACGATCCTGAACGTCGTCGTTTCGCCGGAAGATCACGGCGAAGTTCGCCGCCTGAGGATCGTCAACCATGGCGACGAACCCCGAGAAATCGAGCTGACCTCTTATGCCGAACTCGTCTTGACGACGGCGGCGGCCGACGCCGCGCATCCAGCCTTTGCAAAAATGTTCGTCGAGACCGAGTATCTGCCTGCGCTCGGTGCGTTATTGGCTACACGCCGCCCACGCCATCCCGATGAAGCGCCCATTTGGGCCGTTCATGTGATTTCCATCGGCGGCGAACCCATTGGCGAGATACAGTATGAAACGGATCGCGCCCGCTTTATTGGGCGTGGCAACACTGTACGCCATCCCACGGCTATGGATGGACGCCCACTTAGCGACACCGTCGGAACCGTCCTCGATCCAGTATTTAGCCTGCGTTGCCGCTTGCAGCTACAGCCGCGCACGCCGGTTCATGTCTCCTTCTGGACTCTCGTTGCCGCTTCACGTCATGAGGCGTTGGAGCTTGCCCATAAATACCGCTCGCAAAGCGCCTATAACCGCACCGCCGCCCGCGCCTGGACCTTGGCGCAATTACAGTATCAACATATGGGGATCGCGCCTGACGAAGCGCGTCTGTTCCAAAAACTTGCCAATTCGCTGATTTATTCCGACGCGACATTCCGCGTGAGGTCCGAGTCCATAAAGGCAGGGGCAAACGCTCAGTCGGTCTTGTGGTCAACTGGGGTTTCCGGCGATCTACCCATCCTTCTGCTGCGTGTTGATGTTGCGACCGACATGAAAACCCTGCGCCAGATTGTTAAGGCGCATGGCTATCTTTCGATGAAGGGACTTGAGTTTGACTTGGTCATTCTAAACGAGCAACCAACCTCGTATCTTGAACCACTGCAACATGAGATGGAATTGCTTGTTCGCACACGTCAGGCTCTGCCGGGCGCTTATGGCGAAGGGGGCAAAGGCAGGATTTATGTGCTACGCGGCGACCAGATCGTCGCCGAAGCGCGTCGGTTGCTGCTTGTCGCCGCCCGCGTTGTGTTGATGAGCCATCGCGGCAGCCTAGCAGAGCAGATTGACCTCAAAGCCCGTGAAGAAGCGACTTTCTATCCGCCGCCTGTGCCGCCTGCCACGCACCGTAAGCCCAAGCCTGTAGAACTTCCCACGCTTGAGTTTTTTAATGGGATCGGCGGTTTTGCCGCCAACGGGCGCGAATATGTCACCATCTTGGCCCCGGATCAGCAAACGCCAGCACCGTGGATCAACGTCATCGCCAATCCCGCGTTCGGGTTCCATGTTTCCGCAGAAGGCTCTGCCTACACATGGTCCGGTAACAGCCGTGAGTACAAACTGACTCCTTGGTCGAATGATCCCGTCAGCAACGAAAGTGGCGAAGCGGTCTATCTGACCGATCTCGACAGCGGCGAAATTTGGTCGCAAGCCGCAGCGCCGATCCGCAAGGAGTCCGTGACATATCTTGCGCGGCACGGCATGGGCTACAGTGTCTTCGAGGCAACTGTTGCCGACATCTTCACCCAATCAACCCAGTTTGTGCCGCTTGGCGACAGCTTAAAAATCACGCGCCTACGCATAGTCAACAAATCGACGACCATAAGATTGCTTTCGGCCACGGCCTACAATGACTGGGTTCTAGGCGTCGCAGGCAACGGCCCCGCCGGGCTTATCATCACCACAATGGACAGCACCACCAACACCTTGTTTGCACGGAACGCTTGGGTCAACAAAGGAGCAAGCGATGTCGCCTTCGTCCATCTCAGCGGCAAGAATATCAATTTCACAGGCGATCGCCGTGAATTTATAGGCCGCAACGGCACTTATCAGCACCCCGTCGCGTTAATGCAGGGCAGTCCTTTATCTGGGAAAACAGGAGCAGGGCTTGATCCCTGCGCGGCTTTGCAGACATTAGTCGTTCTCAAACCTCAAGAGGAAGTTACCCTTATCCTTCTGATGGGCACAGCCCCGGATTCGGCGGCGGCCCAAAGGCTGGTCGAGAAATACACCGAGCAGCAGGTCATCGTCGCCTTGCAGGAGGTCAAAGACTATTGGGATAGTACACTCGGTCAAATTCAGGTGACAACGCCCGACCGCGCCACCGATATCATGTTGAACGGTTGGCTGCTCTATCAAACCATCGCCTGCCGCATCTGGGCACGTTCTGCTTTCTATCAAACCAGCGGAGCGTATGGTTACCGTGATCAGTTACAGGATGTTATGACTGTCGCCATGTGCCAGCCTCAGGCGACACGCCAACACATCCTACGGGCTGCCTTGCGACAATTCCCTGAAGGAGATGTTCAGCATTGGTGGCTGCCGTCCAACACCGATGCCGGGCAAGGCATTCGCACACGCTTTGCCGACGATCCGCTCTGGCTTCCCTATGTCACAAGCCATTATGTCAAAGTTACGGGTGATACTGCCATTCTAGACGAAGTCATTCCGTTTCTGGATGGTCGCAGCCTCGCCGATCATGAGCAGGAAGCCTTCTATCTACCCTGCGTATCTGACCAAACCGCCACGCTGCGCGAACATTGTGCTCTGGCCATCGACCACAGCCTGACCAGTGGTGCGCATGGCCTGAGCCTGTTCGGCGGCGGCGATTGGAATGACGGCATGAACCGCGTCGGCTGGCAGGGCCAAGGCGAAAGCGTATGGCTGAGTTGGTTCCTCATTACTACCATCAAGCATTTCGCACCCCTCGCCAGGGAGCTTGCGCCCGAACGCACCATAAGGTGGCAGGAGCATTGCGTCCAACTGGCCGAAGCGCTTGAGAAAAACGCTTGGGATGGCGAATGGTATCGGCGCGGCTATTACGACGACGGCACGCCACTCGGTTCATCCACCAGCGACGAATGCCGCATCGATGCCATCGCCCAATCATGGGCAGTGATTTCCGGAGCCGCTCAGCCTGAACGTGCCGCTCACGCCATGCTATCTGTCGAGCATTATTTGCATAAGCAGAGAGATGGCATCGCCCTGCTCTTCACGCCGCCTTTCAATCAAACACCTAATGATCCGGGCTATATCAAAGGCTATCCCCCCGGCTTGCGCGAAAACGGCGGGCAATATACCCATGCCGCGCTATGGTCCGTTGTTGCTTTGGCAATGACTCAGCAGACCGAAAAAGCCTTCGCGCTCTTTAGCATGCTGAATCCGATCCAGCATGCCAAATCGCGCATAGCCGCGTTCCGCTATAAAGTGGAACCTTATGTCGTCGCGGCGGATATCTACTCTAACTTACAGCATCTGGGGCGCGGCGGGTGGACTTGGTACACCGGTTCCGCCGGATGGATGTACCGTACGGGGATAGATTCCATTCTGGGGTTACGCGTACAAGGCGACGGGCTACGCCTCGAGCCTTGCATCCCTCAAAACTGGCCCGGCTTTGAATTATCCTATCGCTATAAATCCACCCGCTATTGGATCAAGGTTCGTAACCTGAGCGGCAAGGGCCATACCGTAACCGCCTGCGAGATGGACGGCCAGCCCCTACCTTCCGACGCGCTGATACATTTACAGGACGACGGGGCTGAGCATAGCATTACAGTGGTGCTGTAAGGCGACGCGACAATAGAACTGAGTTTCGCTTTTATGACCCAACTATAGACCATCGATCTGGTCACCAACCGCTCACAGAAAACCCTCTTTATTCGCGATTGTTACTTTGTAAAACAGCCTACTGATTATCATCCGTTATCTTATACGGTTCATCCAACAAATTGCATTTTACTTCTCGTTCCTCCGAAGGCAGAGGCCGGAGTTTCGAATCCTCTCGGGTCTGCAAATGAAATCATGTTCGTCTCACAGCGTCCTTTGCTATCCAGCTTCGACATCGTACCGCTCTAACCTGCAACCGACTCTTGCAGTGGCGCGGCCTACAATTTGTCGTGGGGCATCAACATGATTATTTTAAGCCAAAGACTCTACGTCCAGTTGGCACCTAAATTGGGAGCAGGTCATGGGGCATAATATTCTCCATTCACTTGGTTCATTGTGGGTGTGTTCAGAGGGAATGCGGCAACTCTAGCAACGTCTGGGCTCACCTTGATTATGAACCGAGGCGACCTACTCGCCATTTGATAAGGATGTCGTAATGCTGCGCCTAAATAGTCGTGCCGTGATGTTCCTTATATAGCTTTTATAATTTCAGGGTTATAAAGGGTTATGTCAGAAAATTTACCCATCATTTTAATTCCAGGTCTTGGCACATCGCCTCGCACCTATTCAAGTATTCTTCCTGAATTATGGAAGCATGGTTCAGTGACCTTAGCCAATCAAACGAAGCAGAATTCGATCGAAGCAACGGCCAAGCAGATACTGGCTGAAGCACCACCGCGATTTGCCCTGATTGGCCACTCGATGGGTGGGTATATTGCTTTTGAGATATTACGCCAGGCACCCGACCGTGTATCTAAGCTGGCATTACTCAATACTTCTGCACGTCCTGATACGGATGAAGCAAAAAAGAAAAGAAAAGTGCAGATAGCAAAAGCCGAACAAGGGAAATTTTCTGAGATTATTGAAGACACACTTCCTGCTTTTGTGCATCCCAAGCATAAGGATGATAAGAGCCTACAGGAAATCATAGCCGCAGCGCATAATGATGCTGGTGTAGATGCGTATATCCGCCAGCAAACTGCGATATTGGCGCGCAAGGATTCTCGCTCAAATCTTAAGAATATTAATATTCCAACGCTCGTTCTGTCAGGCGATGAAGATAAACTCATTCCACGCGAAACTTCAGAGGAAATTGCCGCTGCCATAGCTGGAGCAAAACTTGTTATCGTTCCTCAAAGCGGCCATATGTCACCCTTAGAACAGCCGCAAGCAGTGATCAAAGATTTGGCGGAATGGCTAAATAAATAGCTAGGAAAATGCATTCTATCTCAAAATGTCCAAAGTAAGTGGAACACGGCTAGTTATCCGCACACCAAACATATTCGTAACACTAAATGAGCTGAAGAGCAGGTGACATCCTGACAATTTGATCCATTATTGCTTGAAAAGCCCGGCAATAAACAAGGCACCTGTGGCAGCAACCGCGGTGACGAATGTGCCCACATAATTAGAAAGAACCCAGCAATCCAACCACTGCAACAAATGACCAATGCGCTCAGCGCGGTCAGCAATTTTACACAAGCTCACCATTGCGGTCACAGGAAAGTATATACTGTTTCCAGGGCAGACTTTAACGCACCGCATTGCCCTGTTTGAGGCTGAATTGACGCCTGCGACCCTGACTTACCACGCGAGTCCCACAACGGCTGAGAATGCCCGCCCCTTACAGGAAGGTGAAGGTCAGGTTGACGCCGCCAAACCGGTCGGTATGGCCAGACTGGTTGTAAAATTCGTTGGTGCGCTGGATAACTGAGAAGTCGAGCCGGACGGCGTCTGACCAGAACAAGGATGCGCCGACGAGAAAATCCGCCACCAAGGGCTTCTTGTTGACATGCGGACTGTTTTTAAAGCTGTTGCCATCGAGAAAAATGTTGCGCGCGACAGCCCGCCCCTGCGTACCCGCAAAAATATACCAACCAAATTTTCCATCCATCTGCGTGGCATCAAACCAGCTGGTGCCGGAGAGGCTGGGGCGGATGCGGCTAGGGCCGTAATCCGCAGCAAGATTCTGGCCGAAGCGCACCATGACGCTGCCCTGACCATAAGTCAGAATGTTTCCCGCGCTGACCCCGGCTTCCGGAATGATATCAACTGCGAGATTGCCATAGAGCCGCTGCTGAAAACGCCATTTCCGCTCATAACTGATAATAACGCCGGGTTCGTTCTCCAGCTGGTTTCTCCAACCCAAAGCAGGCTTCACGCCGACGAACTGGTGGAAGTCATTCTGTGTTACGCCGCCCAGCGCCCAGCGCCCGACCACGCCCGCCTGAATTTCCAGATTCTCCAGCGTATGGTGGCTTGGTGTTGCGCTTTCTTGCAGCAGATTGAACCCGCCATAGAGCCACGCCGCATAGGGGCGGTCATTGGTGCCTGCGTTG
>JAGOHT010000055.1 GCA_017996055.1 Alphaproteobacteria bacterium | reverse complement strand
CAAATTGGATCAGGCACTACAACTCCGCCTATCTCCACTCTACCCTCGGCTACAAACCGCCCGAGACTTTCGAGCAAAACTATTTCACCAACCGCAGCCCAGAGGCTCTCTTAAATCTCGCTTGCTAGGCTCAGGATTCATTCTTTGAGATAGAAAATGAAGGAACAGGCCAGACAGATGGCCGAGAAGAAGGTGTGGGCGCAGCGGTCGTAACGCATGGCGATGCGCCGCCAGTCCTTAAGGCGCCCGAACATGTTTTCGACCTTGTGGCGCTGCTTGTAGAGATTATTGTCGTATTCAATCGTCATTTTGCGGTTCTTTCTGGGCGGGAAATCATGGTGTCATGCCTTGGGCGCGCAGCGCCGCACGGAACCAATCGCTATCATAACCCCGATCGGCCAGCATTTCTCTGGCGCCTGGAAGTTTATCGACCAGCAACGCGGCTCCTTTGTAATCGCTCACGTTGCCTTCCGTCAGAACCATCGCCACAGGCTTGCCGTGGCCGTCGCAAATGGCGTGTAACTTGCTGTTCAATCCGCCTTTCGTTCGACCGATACAGCGGGAAAGAGCCCCTTTTTAAGCAGGCTGGACGCCGTGCGATGGGCTTTGAGGTGCGTCGCGTCGATCATGAGCCGGTCTGGTTTGCCGCCCTGTCCCGCCAAGGCTGCGAAAATCCGGTTGAACACACCCATCCGGCTACAGCGCACGAAGCGATTATAAAGCGTCTTGTGCGGCCCGTACGCCTTGGGCGCGTCTTTCCACGGCAGTCCGTTCCGGATCACATAAATGATCCCGCTGATAACGCGCCTGTCATCAACCCGTTTCACGCCATGCGCAAACGGAAAATAGGGCTTCATCCGATTGAGTTGCTTGTTTGTAAGCATGAAATGTTTATCCATGGCCACCTCCGGCCAAAGTGAATCAAATCTTGGCTCCTATGGGAATCCTAAAAATTAATAGGTCCTGAGCCTAATTGGGGGGCATTACACTTTTTTACGGAGAGGACTGGATCTACAGCATGATTACCATTAACCACGAATGCCCATCTTCATCGCTTTTGGCCCACCAATCATGCCTGAATCTGGGCGCCTGGTTTAGCCCTTCAATGTGACCATTGGCGGCCACCAAGCTGGCAAGTGACTCGGCTTGTCGCCCTTCAGGAAAAAACCTCGTCCTTGATCATAATTTCGCGTACGGAGGCCTTGAGATAGGCTTTAGCATGGGACGAAGCCATGACGATACTCGCTACTCGGTAATTCATTGCCCTGGGTTGCGGTGAGCCTCTAATGCCATCGTGTCGGCACGAATGCGAATTTGCACCTCTGTGCGATCACCATTTGAATCGACCGCATCTATACTCAATACGACAAGATACTTTCCATGTTCTTCCAGTGATTCAGCTCTGATGTCGTTGATGGTGTCGTTTGGAATCACACCGCTCGGCTCGAAGACCACACTCTACACCCCCTCGAAAACGATGAAGCCATCAGGCAAGTCTTCGACCGTGTAGTAATCCCATGTGGCTGAACTGACGCGAGAGATGCGCGTTAACTGTACTTTGACTTTAGAGTTCCAACCATCGATCAATACCGGCTTGCAGCCGCGATCACCAACATAGATGGTCTTCAAGAATTCGACGATGCCCATAGCTGTCAACGGATGATCCAATGAGCGTCGGGCTATTTGACGGAACGATGTTTCCGTAAATGTCAAGGGATGACCCTTGACCCTTCATTTCTAAGCCTAAACCGAGAGCTTCTCCAAGCCCCCCTCACACCTGGTCAACCTTTGATAATCTTCAACAACGGATCGTGGATATTTTGATTGCTGGCCAGCAGCGCACCGGAGGCCAGCGGCGCGACATTCGGCTTGAGCGAGGTAATCTTACCGCCCGCTTCTGAGACTAGCAGTAGCCCTGCCGCGATGTCCCAACTATTGACACCGCTTTCCCAATAACCATCAAATCGACCCGCCGCGACGAAAGCAAGGTCAAGCGCTGCCGAACCGAAGCGACGTGTTCCCGCCACTTGTGGCGCGAGCCGCGAAAGCTGCGGCATGAAATCAGGAATGTCATGACCCTTAAACGGAATGCCGGTGGCAATCAGGCATTCGCTTAAATCCTTGCGCGCGGAAACCCGCAGACGCTGATGGTTACAATATGCCCCTACGCCGCGTTCAGCCCAAAACATTTCATCGGAAATCGGGTTGTAGACCATACCCGCCAGCAACTGGTCACCTTGAGCAGCCGCGACAGAAATCGCCCAATGCGGCACGGCATGGAGAAAATTAGTGGTGCCATCGAGTGGATCGATAATCCAGCGGAACGGCTTATCTGTCTGCTTTTCATCACCCTCTTCAAGGATGAATCCGAACTCTGGCCGCGCCCGATTAAGCTCGGCGCGCAAAATCTCCTGAGCCTTCAAATCAGCATTGCTGACGAAGTCGCCGGGCCCCTTGCGGGAAATCTGGAGATGCTCGACTTCGCCAAAATCGCGGCGGAGCCCCTTGGCGGCTTTTTCAACCGCCCGTTCCATAACTGTAATCAGTGCACTGCGAATGGCCACAAAATCAGTCCTTCGCGCGTTCGACGTAATTACCCTCAGCCGTGCCGACGACGACCCGGGTGCCAGCCTCGATAAATGGCGGGACAAGGATACGCACGCCGTTTTCCAGCAGCGCAGGCTTGTAGGACGACGATGCCGTTTGACCCTTCACGACCGGATCAGCTTCGGTAATTGTCAGCACGACGCTTGGCGGCAATTCAACCGCCAGCGCGGCGCCCTCAAAACTCTTCACGGAACAGACCATGCCATCTTGCAAGAACACGGCCGGATCACCGATGACATCGCGCGGAATCGTCATCTGCTCGAACGATGCCTGATCCATAAATGTATAGAGATCACCTTCGGAGAAGAGGAACTGCATGTCCTCTTCGCTCACTTGAACGCGCTCGACCGTTTCTTGTGTACGATAACGCACTTCGGTCTTAACCCCAGTGCGGATATCTTTCATATCCACCTGGACGATGGCATTGCCTTTACCAGGAATCGTAATTTCGGATCGGATGACCACACAGAGCTTGTTGTTATGGTCAATCACATGGCCTTTGCGCAGGGTATTGGCATTCACTTGCATCGTCTGTCTCGCCGAACGGGTAAAAGATACAGGCGGCCAAAGAGCCGCCGAAAGCGGCTCTTTGTTGTCTTTTTTTCGCCGAATGTCAATCACGTCAAGGGATTGTCGTGTCTTCTGCCCAAATATCAGGAGGCGGTGCACGGCGCACGAGCCGAACGGGCACCGGATAACGCGATGCCACGCGTCGCGCTAAGGCATGGGTCGGTTTCTCTACCCAGCGATGTAAAGCGCTCGCCACGGCGAGCGCCCAAAGCACCGCAAGCGCAACAGCAAGAAAAGCGTTGATGTGCCAGAAGAGGAGAGCGTTGATGATAACATAGCCGTGCACGGCATGAATCAAGTAAAGCGGGTAGCTAATAGTCGCCAGCCTATCTAGCACATGGCTGACTGCGGATGGCAGAATCTTAACCTTGTTATGCAGACCGTAACACAGGCTAAAGACCAGAAAAGCATAAACATAAACAAGGTAATAGCCCTGCTGCGCCGCGCCCGTGAAGTTTACCAAGCAACTGCTACCGACATGGAGCGCTAGCAAAACAATCACATTCAGCATAAGCGGCCATGTTGCCAATAGGCCACGAAAATGAAAATGAAACAATGTGCCGATAAAGAGATAGGGCAAGAAACGCAGATCGCGCGCCAGTGTGGGCAGGAACACACCTTCTTGAATATGGGTCAACTGGCTCAGCGTGTAACCCACCATGCCCAGCAGCACCGCAATCATGGTCAACTGCGATGTATTCGCCAAGCGCAGAACCGGTACGATGGCGGCACAGATAAGATAGAACATCACCTCAATCGTCAGTGTCCAACTAACCAAATCCGTCGTGTTGCCAAATGCTAGATCTTCAACGAGCAATAAATTGGCCAACAAGCGCAGTGGCCTGTAAGGCATCTGAGTATTCGCAATGTGCGATGCCAAAGCCAACATGGCGATAACCGATAACAACCCGACCGCATAAGTCGGCCACAAGCGGAGCGCACGAGCAGCGAGAAAGCCAGGCGCCCTTACTCGCAGCAGCGCAGCAGGGATAACAAAGCCACTGACGAGAAAGAACAGCCCAACCCCAAAAGCACCCCAGTTACGGATATCGAGCGCCAAAGGTTCAAGCTCTAGCTGAAATCCCATCAGCCCAATAAAGAGATCGACATAGCCAGTCCTATCCACCGCCGGCATATTGATAGCCCCCATAACGCCCAATGGCGGCGCATAGAGAAAGCTCAGATAGTGGTGGAGCAGAACAAAGAGCGCCGCGACACCACGCAAACGGTGTGCAAAGGCAATGTGATGCCGCCCTACCTCCATTTATTGGTATGGATTCGGCTCAGCATGGGGCGGCAAAAGTGGCGTTGGGTTCACCGGCTTACCCTTATAGCGCACCTCGAAATGTAGCTGCGGCCCCTTGACGTCACCCGTGCTACCTGCCGTGCCGATCATATCGCCCTTCGCCACCACCGAATCCTTGTCCACAATCATACGGTCAAGATGGGCATACGCGGTGACGTAACCATCGCCGTGGCGAATAAGGACTAGATTGCCATAGCCCTTGGCCTCATTGCTGGCATGAAGCACGACACCATTGTCAGCTGCCATGACGGGTGCACCACGCGGCGCCGCAATATTGATGCCGTCATTCACGCCGCCACTGTTTTTGGGCCCGAAGTTCGACAAAATCGGCCCTTCGACCGGCCAGACAAAGCGCACCTGCGCGGCGTTCTGCACCAAAGCCTGCATAGGGTCTTGCCGCATACGTTCCGCCTGCGGCTGGCTCTGATAAACCGGCGGCGGTAATTCATTCACTGCAACGGCGCTGCTATATTTTTGCAGTGGCTGATAATTACCATCGCGATAGCGCGAAACACCCGGCAGATTCCCTCCACGCGAAGATGCTGCAGGCAGCGTAATCTCCTGCCCTGGCCAAATCACATAAGGCGAAGGCAAACGGTTGAGCACGATGATATCATTCATCGGCACGTTATAGCGCTTGGCCATAGCATAGGCTGTCGTCTTATCGTTCGCGACAATCCGCTCCCCTGGGATAAGATTTGTGTTGGCCTGTAGATATGGCTGATTACTGTCGAACCACGAGCTACAGCCCGCAAGCGAAAGTACCATAACCGCCAGCGCAAGATGCTTCTTCATTTTATGATGTCCATCCCGTTCATGTAAGGCCGCAAAACCTCCGGCACCGTAACACTGCCATCGGAATTCTGGTAATTTTCCATGACCGCCACCAGACAGCGCCCGACGGCAACGCCGGAACCATTGAGCGTATGGACAAATTGTGTCGTTTTTTCGCCGGCTGGGCGGCAGCGTGCATTCATGCGCCGCGCCTGGAAATCGCCGCAGTTCGAGCAGCTGGAAATTTCGCGATAGGCGTTTTGCCCGGGCAGCCAGACTTCCAAATCAAACGTCTTACGCGCGGCAAAGCCCATGTCACCGGTGCATAGCACGATGCGGCGGTAATGCAGGCCAAGCTTTTCCAGCACCGTCTCAGCACAGCGGGTCATCCGCTCATGTTCAGCCTCCGATTGCTCCGGCGTGGTGATGCTCACCATCTCGACCTTGTAAAACTGGTGCTGTCTTATCATACCGCGCGTGTCCTTACCCGCCGCACCGGCCTCGGCCCGGAAGCAAGGCGTGCGCGCCGTAAAGCGCAGCGGCAGATTTTCGCTCGCGACAATCTCGCTATTCACATAGTTGGTCAGCGGCACTTCAGCGGTCGGGATGAGCCAAAGGTCGCGCCCTTCAATACCAAACTGGTCATCGCGGAATTTTGGCAGCTGCGCCGTGCCATACATCATCTCTTCGCGCACCATGAGCGGCGGGCTGACTTCCTCGTAGCCATACTCTTGCGTATGCACATCAAGCATGAAATTGCCCAGAGCCCGTTCCAGCCGCGCCAGCGCCCCGCGCAAAATCGTGAAGCGCGCGCCCGACAGCTTCGCCGCCCGCTCGAATTCCATTAGCCCCAACGCTTCGCCCAACTCAAAATGCTGCTTAGCAGAGTTCTGCCGCGGCGGCTCGCCAACGCGCTTCAGCTCTTTATTGTCGTGTTCATCCCTACCGTCTGGCACATCGGCAGCCGGTAAGTTGGGGATAGTCGCGAGCATCGCCGTCAGCGCTTCTTCCTGCCCTTGCCCTTCGGTTTCCGCCGCCGCCATCTGATCTTTCAATCCAGCAACTTCGGCCATCAGCGCGGAGGCATCGCCGCCGGTTTTCTTGACCGCACCGACCTGCTGTGAGAGCGCATTCCGCTTCGCCTGCAGCTCCTGCGCCGCCGTCTGCGCTTTACGACGTGCGGTATCGACAGCCAAAATTCGCTCAGATTGCGAAGGCAGCCCACGACGCGCCAAACCAGCGTCAAAAGCAGCAGGATTTTCACGGATAAATTTAATGTCGTGCATTCTTTGATTCCTTTAGAAAGAAAGTTAAGCGAGCGCCAAGCGCGGGTCTAGCCCTCTGACTTGGCGGTAGGCTTTATCGCGCGGTTTTGCCAGCGCGCCGCGACAATGGAAAGCTCATAAAGCACCAGCAGCGGCACGGCGAGCAAAAGCTGACTCAACACATCAGGCGGCGTGAGCACGGCGGCAACCACAAAAATGAGCACAATGGCAAAACGCCGGAAGGCAACCAGCTGCTCAACGGTCAACAAACCGACCCGCACCAGCAGCACCAGCAAAACCGGCAACTGGAAGGCGATGCCGAAAGCGAAAATAAGCGTCATGGCAATGGAGAGATACTCGCTGACCCGCGCCTCAAGCTGAATAGGCAACCCCGTCACCGCCGCCGGTGACTCAAATGACAAGAAAAAGTGCCAGGCCAGCGGCATGACGCAATAATAGGCCAGTGCCGCCCCCAGCGTGAAGAGCACGGGCGTGGCGACCAGGAAGGGCAAAAAGGCTTTCTGCTCATGCTTATATAGCCCCGGCGCGATGAAGCGCCAGATTTGCACGGCAATCGCCGGAAACGCGATGAGGCAAGCGCCCCATAACGCCAGCTTGACATAGGTGAGAAAAGCTTCAGCGAGACCGGTATAAATCAGCCGCCGGTCTTGCCCATTCATCGCCTCGGCCAACGGCTTGACCAGAAAGCCATAAATATCCCCCGCAAAGTAATAGCATACCACAAAGGCCAGCCCGATCGCCCACAGGCAGTGGATCAGCCGCGTCCGCAGCTCCAGCAAATGCGCCAACATCGGTTGGCGCAGCATCGCGCTGTCTTCACTGTCCGTCATGAGTTTTCGGCGCTTCTGCCGCTGGCGCTTCGGGTGGCACTGGTTTGGAGGCGGCCTTTTCCGCCTCGGCGGCTTGCGCCGCAACCTCGACTTCATAATTAAGCTGGTCAAGTTGCTGCCGGAACTGCTGCCCCATCTGCCGCACCTGGCGCGTTGCCTTGCCCAGCATCAGCATGGCTTTGGGCAAGTCCTTGGGTCCGATAGCGACCAGCGCCACCGCCCCAATGACGAAGACTTCCGACCAGGCGATGTCGAACATCAGCCCTGCTTATCGCTCTCGTTTTTCGATTGATCAGCGAGCGGCTTCGGCGGCTCTGGCTTATCATCCTTGCCGTCCAGCCCAGCCTTGAAGTTACGCACGCCTTTGCCCAGGTCGCCCATGACATTCGGCAAGCGCCCAGCCCCGAAAACGACCAGCACCACCGCCAATACCACCAGCAAATGCCAGAAACTTAAGCCCATTTTGCTACTCCTGACTTTATCAAGCCTCTCGATACCACAGGACGACGGCAATCGCCAGTTTCAGTCTCTGTGTTATAAACAACGTATGAGCTTAGCATCTTCCGCCGTCATCCTCGTCGCCGGTCCGACCGCCAGCGGCAAATCCGCCCTCGCCGCTATGCTGGCCGCGCAGCTGAACGGCACGGTTATCAATGCCGATGCGATGCAGGTCTATCGCGATTTACCCATCCTGACCGCGCAGCCGGATGATGCCCAGAGCGCCGCCGCACCACACAGGCTTTATGCCGAAGTCCCGCCCAGCCAGGCTTTTTCCGCCGGACAATGGCTTACTGCTGCACGCCAAGCGCTGACGGAAGCCCTTACCGCTGGTCGCACGCCGATTCTCTGCGGTGGCACCGGCATGTATTTCCAATCCTTAATCAATGGCTTAGCGGAAATACCGCCTATACCACTTGAGCTACGTGCACGACTGCGCGCGGATTATGAGCGAGTTGGTGAGCGCAGCATCCGTGCGCAGCTTGCTCAGCATGACCAATCCGCCGCCGAGCATATCACCGTGGGCGACCGATTACGCCTGCTGCGCGCGCTGGAAATCGTGCTGGCGACCGGCAAAACCCAGCGCGCCTGGCAGGCGAGCACCACCGGGGGCATCGGCACCACAAACATCATCCCCATTCTTTTGTTACCAGAGCGCACCGCGCTCTATGCCGCCTGTGACCAGCGCTTTACGAATATGGTTGAGCGTGGCGCGATTGCCGAAGTCAAAGCCCTACAGGAACAGGCTTTAGACCCCACTCTCCCCGCGATGAAAACCATTGGGGTGCCGGAAATCACGGATTTTCTTGCCGGAAAATGTGATTGGGCAACCGCGCTAAGCCAAGCACAACAGGCCACGCGTAATTATGCCAAGCGGCAACTCACCTGGTTCCGTAACCAGTGGCAGAGCAATAAAATCGGCTTTGCGACCCCACCAATTCTCCTGCATGATTTTTACAATGCTGATATGCTGCACGGGCTTATACGCAACATGCATACTCAACCAGTGATGAAGCTTTGAGGCACACAAATGACCATAAAGCCCATTCCCGAAGGCTATCGCAGCATTACGCCCTATCTCATCCTGAATGATGCGACGGCTGCGTTGGCATTTTACCAGGCCGCTTTTGGCGCCATTGAGCGTATGCGCCTCCCGATGCCTGGCGATAAAATCGGCCATGCAGAAATCGTCATTGGCGACTCCCTGATTATGCTGGCTGACGAGTTTCCAGACATGGGCTGTAAGAGCGCGACCACTTTGGGTGGCTCCCCTATCGGAATTCACCTGTATGTTGAAGATGCCGATAAAGTTTTTGCGCAGGCTTGCGCCGCCGGTGCGAAAGTAGCCAAACCGCTTGAGAACAAATTTTATGGCGATCGCAGCGGCACCCTGACCGACCCCTTTAATTATGACTGGCACATCGCCACACATATTGAGGATGTCCCGGAAGAAGAACTGCATCGGCGTCTCGCCGCTTTACACAGTTAGCCATGTCAAAACGCACAAGCCATTTTGTCTGCCAGAGTTGCGGCGCGGCCTTTCCGAAATGGAATGGGCGCTGCGAATCCTGTCAGGCCTGGAATTCGCTTGTTGAAGAGGCCGTGCCTGCTGCCCCACCCAAGAGCCTGGGCAAAACTGGCGGCAAGAGTGGCGGCCTTGCTTATGTCGATTTGGCGGGCAGCGAAGCGCCAGCCGAACGGCGCATGACCGGCATCGGCGAGCTTGACCGCGTCGCAGGCGGCGGCTTCGTTCCTGGCTCGGTCATTCTCATCGGCGGCGACCCGGGCATCGGCAAATCGACGCTCTTGCTGCAAACGGTTTGCCAGCTGGCCAATCGTGGCCAGCGCTGCGCCTATATCTCCGGTGAAGAAGCGGTTGACCAGGTGCGGATGCGCGCCCGCCGCCTCGGCCTCGCCCAGGTCAAGTGCGAACTCGCTAATGCGACATCTGTGCGCGATATCGTCGCCAGCCTCGACCATGCCGATGCCCCCGGCATCGTGGTCATCGATTCTATCCAGACCATGTATGTCGATGTGCTCGACAGCGCGCCTGGCACGGTGGCGCAGGTGCGCGCCGCGGCACAGGAATTCATTCGCCTCGCTAAGCGTCGCAATATCACGCTGCTGCTCGTCGGCCACGTGACTAAGGAAGGCACACTGGCTGGGCCGCGCGTGCTGGAGCATATGGTCGATACCGTTTTGTATCTCGAAGGCGAGCGCGGCCACCATTTCCGTATTCTGCGCGGCGTGAAGAACCGCTTCGGCCCCACCGATGAAATCGGCGTCTTTGAAATGACCGAACAGGGACTGATGGAAGTGCCGAACCCCTCGGCGCTCTTCCTCGCTGACCGCCGCGAAGATGTTTCCGGCGCGGCCGTCTTCGCTGGGCTGGAAGGCACGCGCCCTGTCTTGGTCGAAATCCAGGCGCTCGTCGCCCCCTCCGCGCTCGGTACGCCGCGTCGCGCCGTAGTCGGCTGGGACAGCGCCCGCCTCGCGATGGTGCTGGCGGTGCTGGAGGCTCGCTGCGGCGTCACTATCGGCGCGAACGATATCTATCTCAATGTCGCGGGGGGGCTGAAAATCAGCGAACCAGCCGCCGACCTCGCTGTTGCTGCTGCCCTCCTCTCCTCGATGAGCGGTATACCCGTGCCGCCGGAATGCGTGGTGTTCGGCGAAATCGGCCTTGCGGGCGAAGTCCGCCCCGTCAGCCAGCCGGAGCTCCGCCTTAAAGAAGCCGCTAAGCTGGGCTTTACTCAGGCTATCCTGCCACAAAGCCAGCGCACGAAAACTAAGGCAGAAGCCGCCCTGCGCCGCACGTCCGTCGCCAATCTCGGCGAACTTTTACCGCTCTTTGCTACCGAAAAGCCCCCAGCAAGAAAAACTGCATAAAAAGCGCTATACCCACCCTTAAGGTTTTATGCTAAACGAGCGCCAATGCTGGATTTTTCGCCCCAGCCGACGAGGACACTCATGGAAGAAGCGCAAGCCGTAGCCCATCACACCAATGGCCTGAACTGGGTCGATGTTGTCGTGATTCTCCTCATGTTAGGCTCAGGCCTGTTCGCTATGATGCGCGGCTTCGTCAAGGAAGGCTTTGTTTTGCTGAGCCTGATTTGCGGTGCGATTGTCGCCACTCGCTTTTACCCTATATTACAGCCATGGATGCGCGATCAGATTACCAGCCGTGTTACAGCGGATATTTGCACTTGGTTGCTGCTTTTTATCAGCACGCTGATTTTGTTCATCCCGATCAGCAGCTTTGTCGTGGGCAAGATTCAGGGACAAGCCATGACGGCAATTGACCGTTCGCTTGGTTTTGTTTTCGGCGCCGTGCGCGGCGCGCTCATCGCCTGCCTGCTCTATCTCTTGTTGGCGCAGTTTTGGGATAAACCCAAGGATGCCCCCTACTGGATTAAAGAAGCAAAAATGACCCCGTTACTCGTCGCGGGCGCAGACATGATTAAGGAACTGGTGCCAATTCAGGGAGTAAAAAAGAAAGAAAGCGAAGACGGCACCGAGGAAGAAGACACCGACAATATTAATGATGAGCAGCCCAAGCGTGGCGAAAAGCTGCGCAAGGCGGAAGATTTCCTGCGTAATTTAACTCGCCCCGAGCCGGAACTGAACAAGAACCAGCCCGCTTATGATGAAAAAGCTCGTCAGCATCTCAACGATCTTATTGAAAAGAAATCATCCCAATGACCCAGAACATCGCCGACCAGGCCGCAGAAGACTTTACGTCCAACCCGCTTGATGACGATAAACTGCGGGAAGAATGCGGCATCTTCGGCATCAGCGGCAAGGATGCTGCAGCTACCATGGTAGCACTGGGGCTCCACGCACTCCAACATCGCGGCCAGGAGGCGGCAGGCATCGTTACCTTCGATGGTGAGCATTTCCACGCGCATCATGCGATGGGTCATGTTGGTGATACCTATAACCAGCCCAGCATTATCAATCGGCTGATTGGACAAATGGCGATTGGCCATGTGCGCTATGCGACGACTGGCGAAACCGCGCTGCGCAATGTGCAGCCCTTTTTTACTGACTTTGCCTTCGGCGGCTTCGCCATTGCCCATAACGGTAATATCGTCAACGCCTACAAGCTACGCAGCGCGTTGGTGCATCAGGGCTGCTTGTTCCGCTCGACCTCTGATACCGAAGTTGTGCTGCACCTCATGGCGAAAGCTAATGGGCAGCCGGTCGATAGACTGATTGAAGCCCTACAACAAATCGAAGGCGCTTATTCCTTTGTATGCCTCAGCAAAGACCTGCTGATTGGCGTGCGCGACCCGCATGGCGTGCGCCCGCTGGTTCTGGGGCAACTCGATGGCGCTTATGTGTTGGCGAGCGAAACCTGCGCGCTTGACATCATCGGCGCGACCTTTGTGCGCGACGTGGAAGCGGGCGAGATGGTGGTCATTCGCGGCCGCGAGATTGAAAGCCTGCGGCCCTTCGCGCCCGTCGCGCGCAAATTCTGCATCTTCGAATATATCTATTTCGCCCGCCCAGACAGCATGGTCGAAGGT
>JAGOHT010000054.1 GCA_017996055.1 Alphaproteobacteria bacterium | reverse complement strand
GCTGCGCGATACCCTCACCGCCGCCGACACCATGCGCAGCGCGCTGCTGGCCTTGCCGCACGATACCCTGCCCACGCTCTGGCAAAACATCGTCACGCAACTCGGCGACCATGCCGCGCTGGTGGAGAGGCTCACGCGCGCGCTGCAACCGGAACTGCCCTATCTGGCGCGCGAGGGCGGCTTCATTGCCCGCGGCTTCAGTCCGGCGCTGGATGAGCTGCAGACATTGCGCGACGATAGCCGCCGCCTCATCATCGGGCTGCAACAGCGCTATAGCGCGACGGCACAGGTGCCGACGTTAAAAATCAAACACAACAATATCATCGGCTATCATATTGAAGTGACGCCGCAGCAGGCGGACAAGCTCGCCGCGCAGCCAGAACTGTTCATCCATCGCCAATCGCTGGCCACCGCCTGCCGCTTCACCACGGTGGAGCTCAACGAGTTGGAGCGTAAAATCAGCGAGGCGGCGGGTCGCGCGCTGGCGCTGGAGCTCGAACTCTTTGCCGAGCTTTGCGCCGATATCGTCGCGCGCCTCACCCCGTTGCGGCAGACGGCGCAGGCGCTCGCCTTGCTTGATGTGTTGCTTGGTCTCGCCGAGACGGCGCGCAACGAAAACTATTGCCGCCCACATCTTACCACGGGGCTGGACTTCACCATCACGCAAGGGCGGCACCCGGTGGTGGCGCAGGCCTTGCGCCGCAGCGGCGACGGCGACTTCATCGCCAACGATTGCGACCTTGGCTCCCAGCAGCGCCTGTGGCTGCTCACCGGCCCAAATATGGCTGGTAAATCCACCTTCCTGCGCCAGAACGCACTTATCGCCGTTTTGGCGCAGATGGGTTCTTTTGTGCCCGCCTACGCCGCGACCATCGGCGTTATCGATAAGCTGTTCAGCCGCGTCGGCGCGGCGGATGATTTAGCGCGCGGCCGCTCCACCTTCATGGTCGAGATGGTGGAGACCGCCGCCATTTTACATCAGGCGACGCCGCGCAGCCTGGTGATATTGGACGAAATTGGCCGCGGCACAGCGACCTATGACGGCATGGCGCTGGCCAGCGCGGTCATCGAGCAGCTGCATGATGGCAACCAGGCGCGCGCGCTCTTTGCCACCCACTACCACGAGCTGACCGAACTGCGTGGGCGGCTGCCCGCCCTCACCTGCGCCACCATGACCATCCGCGAATGGCAGGGCAGCATCATCTTCATGCATGGCGTGATGCCAGGTGTGGCCGACCGTTCCTATGGCATTCATGTCGCGCGGCTCGCTGGCCTGCCCGTGCCAGTCATCAACCGCGCCGAAACGCTGCTGCAGGCGCTGGAGCAACAGCATAGCCAGCGCAATCTCGATTTGCTGGCGGGCATGGCCGTACCGGGGGCGGTAGCCCCACCGCCCATGCCCGCCGCACTCGCCAAACTAGCGGAACTTAACCCCGACGCGATGACTCCGCGCGAAGCGCTCGATGCGCTCTATGCGCTGAAGTCGCTGAATGCCAAAGCAGACTAGAAAGGATGCCGCGATGACCCGACTCTGTTTTGCCCTGCTGCTTGCGCTCCTGCTTTCCGGCACGGCGCAGGCGACGAGCGCCTATCGCACACTTGATTGCACCGCTTTCAAGGACAAGCCGCGCGCGGCGGAGATTTGCAAAGCCATCGCCAAGAATCTCGGTTGGGAGTGGATGGGTCATGCCACCATCGCGCCCGGCTTCAAGCCGAGCTTCGTCGGCATCGGCAAAACCTATTGCCAGGCCAAGATTACCAAAGACGATCTGCCAACGCTTTTAGAGCTCAAAAATTATACGCCGCGCGGCACAGGGGCGGACTGGCGGCTAGAGAGCGCCGCCGACATGCTCACTCGCCTCGTCAACAACCTAGATGGCAAAGGCGATGAGCCAAAGAACTCCGTCTACCACCCAGAGAGTCCAAACTATCTTTTGAAGCAGGGCTGCGACAAGCGTCAAAATTAACGCCAAGTTGTACCCACGTTAACCATGTGCGGCGCGCCAGATGTATTTTAAGATGCACAGAAGCAAGCAGTGACACAGGCAGATCGAACCGCCGGATAGGAACAGGGAAACCGTCAGCCCTATTCCAAGAAATCATCGGCCAATTAAATATTATTTTAGCACCCACATATAGCGTGATACCTTCATCGGAAGAGATTTTAGATGTTAGGCATTGCGCTAAGTTAATAGAGCGGAGGCATCATATGACGCGTAAATCGTGGTGGAATGTTCTATTCTCGGCAATCTTCTTCTCTGCCATGTCGCCCGCGTCCAGTATAGCCGCTACGTCACAAGGTGTACGAACTATTTCCCCTCCCGCAACAGTAACGGCAACACAGCAGAAGGCACTTGTTATCACGTCCCCAACATTGCTGGTCAATTTTTCCCTCGCGCGCACCATTGACACACTCCTGGGGTCATCTGGAACAATTCCTTCAGTCATGACGCGCGAAGCGTTCTTGCAAACCTTGCTGAATTCATTCACGAAAGGTTCTGGCACCAACAACGGTGTTCTAATGCCGATTACACCACGGCCGACCGAAGCTGCGTTAATACCAAAGAACCTTCTGGATCCGAACCATGCCGACTTCATGCGACCAGTAGCAGTCCTGAACCGAATGGATCTCATACCGACTGATGGCTCGAACTGTGGCGAACAGCGAATCATTTACGAAAAGGGCAATGGCCTTGATCCAATCAACCGCATGACCCTCATTTTTGAAGCTGTAATGGAGAACCCTGCCCCCTGGCAAGGGGTTCAGGGTTGCAGGGTCTATGCACAAACTTGGTGGGATTTCCAAACTCAGACAGACAGTAAAATCAAAAGCCAGCTAGATAAGCTCTTCTACACTGCATTAAATGTTACCGTCCTGCCTGCCGTCCATTTCGCCCACTATGGCAACCCTCTAGGACAAATTCGCATCAACACATTCGTCAATGACCGCGTAAACAACAGGTTCGTTGATTGGATGCTACGAGAATATCGTTTCGTTTATAGTGCATCTGCCGATAAGTATGTCCCTAGCATACGAACAGTCGCCAACAGCCCGTGGCAAGAGGTTTATGCGCCCATCAACACCGCGAGTGACCCAGCTACGCTGCGAACACTCAAGACATTGTGCCAGAACGAAATGGTCAGCACGATTGTGCCACAGGTTTTTAGTGTGGACACTGATGCCAAGACGAGTGACCCAGACCTGACGAATCTTGAACTCATCAGCAAGCTTGGAGCGCTCATCAACGGCAAGTGCAACGGCTTTGAAAACAATTCCTCAACACGAAGCGCACCAACAGCCCCGCCGATAGGGTTCCCAACACCGGCATTACAGGCTCGAGTAGATACCAAAATCGCCGCAATACGCCCCCAGCTACCCTACGATGTCTCGTCATTCTTTATGCTCAATCGGCTCAATACGCAGTCTTGTGCAGGCTGCCATCAACTGTCCAACGGGGCACCGATTGCTCCTGCTGTCGGTGGCGGAAGTGTCGATTGGCCATTTTCGCTTGGCTTTGTTCATATCGACGAAAGTGGCCAGCTCTCACCCCTGTTGAAAAACTTCTTCCTTCCAACGCGGTTTGCTTTGCTATCACAATTCATGGCTTCCGGTGCAGCGGCTAAATCCACGACTTCAACAGGGACAGAGACTACAACGGCGCTCAGTTCGTCATCGGTTGCGACAGCAGATACGTCGGCTACCGTCTCTGCCGCGAATAGCCTAAAATCTGCCCAGACCCTAATCACTTCCGGTACGTTGAGTGCGGCAGCGGAGGACGCCTTGATTCAGGATCAGCGCGATGCCGAGAAGGCAAAGCCTGGCGCTTTTTTCAAAATTCGCCCGACACACTGAACGTGAATTTGATACTCCGCCAGAGACGTTCTGGTGGACGACTGTTTACACCTATCATGCACTCTTCCACGACAAGGAAACCTCCTTGCGACTAGAGAACCCAGCCGATATGCTCATCTGCCTCATCAATAATCGCGAAAGCTATGGCGATGAGATGAAAGGTTCCATCTATGACCCGAAGAGCCCTGACTATATTTTGAAGCAGTGCTGTGACAAACGCTAATCCCCTTTGTGCTCTGGCGCTTGGCCTGGCGTTGTTGCTAGCCAGCTCGGCACACGCCACCAACACGGCTACAGACCCTAGCGTGGTGCTTGGCAGCGCCAGCCGCCTAACCTGCGCGCAGTGGCTTGCCGCCCGTGAAAAGCCCGACAACAGCGTGACTGAAACAATCGATGACTGGGTGCGCGGCTATTTCTCCGGCTTCAATATGCTTTACCACCAGCCGAAGCATGTCTTCTTCAATGATGACATGCCGAATATCAGCAAACAGGCTGTCTCCTACTGCACCCACCAGCCCAATGCTTATGTGAGCGCGGCAGCTTTGCAGAGTTATCGTTATTTTGAGCGCCAGCATCTTGCTGCGCTCGCAGAACGCAATAATCATCATGAGCAAAAACCGGAGCCAAAAAGCTGCAACTGCTGGAGCGATAAGGCGCTAGAAGATGGCGGGATGATACTGGTCGAGAACAGTAACCGCAGCTGCATGGTCTGGCACCAGAGGCTAGATATGGGCAATACCGCAGCCCAGCAGCATTTCAATGAATATATCTTCGGTTTCTTCGCAGCCTACAACCAGTTCACGGACAAACCCGCACATTTATTTACCGCGGCCGACGAAACCAATCTCCTGTCGGCCATCAAAGCAGGCTGCGCTGGACAACCAAACGTCCACATCGCCAAACCAATGCTGAGTTTTATAGAGCAACTGGAAATCCAGTTCATAAAAAGGCCCCTAACTAAGACAAAAGAGCCCTAATAGGACGCACCGGCTCTTGACGCGTCATTCCACTGAAAGTAGGAAACTAGATCATTATGTCATAAGCACGGAAGAGAGCTTTTGTTCAACCGACGCGGCACAAAGCTACCAAGTGCTTGCCCCGTTGCTTCACACCCACAGAGGTTGCCGATGCTACGGCCTTTACATGAGACTCCACACACGCCGACTACGGTCGATAGCTTGCTCCAGATTAAAAAATCACAATCTGCAAACTTTGAATTGCAAAGGTGTAGCTGTCCCCTGCAAATGCAGAAGCATTAAATTATTATGGTAATATACACCGACTAGCCTTCTGCAGTAACACTTACCAAGTGGGCGGCTTGTCAAGGCCAAGTCGACGTCGCCTGAGGAAGTTTTCAAGGGCCTGACGCTCAACTGGATCGGCCTCCTGTTTTTTCGGTCGAGACCTATTCTGTGCCTGTACAGGTCCACCTGGAGCCCCCAAGGTCTGGTCTGCCGCCACCACCGCAGGCTTCGTCAATAAAGCATTGCGGTAGGCAGGGTTTGACTTTCTAGTCATGCAGACTCCTAATCAAGTTGATTTTATACGATATCACCATGCGCCATGAAAGAGAATCTGATTCTACGGTTTACAAAGCGTTAGACAATTCCAAGCCCATCACACGGAAGCACTCAGCAGGTAGCTTGCGGTGATTGCGCGCACCCAACTAGAATATTTCTCTTGGTTCCGATCCAATGGTCACCATGCCGCCATGTCAAGCTCGCAGGGCCATCTGGAGCAAACTATTGTCTTCATCAGTATATTTATTATGTAAAATATTGGCCGCATACATTGCAACGCGGCATATCCTCAAGGGGTCTGAAGTCTATATAAAGTATAAGGTGAATTATCTTTACTCTTACCAATCTTAATATTGGCCATCACTCCCCCAAATCAGCGAAGAGCGGTGAGCTGAGATAGCGCTCACCATAAGACGGAATGATGGTGACGATGAGCTTGCCCTTGCTCTCCGGTCGTGCCGCTACCTGCAGCGCCGCCCACAACGCCGCGCCTGACGAGATGCCGACTAGCAGCCCTTCTTCCGCCGCCGCCCGCCGCGCGAAGGCAAAAGCATCCGCGTTCTTCACGCGGATGACTTCGTCATAAATCTTGGTATTCAGAATCGCGGGCACAAAGCCCGCCCCGATACCCTGCAAAGGGTGTGGCCCCTTAACGCCGCCGGAGAGCACCGGCGAAGCATCCGGCTCCACTGCCATGACCTTAAAGCCCGGCTTGCGTGCCTTGATGATTTCGCCGACCCCCGTAATCGTGCCCCCGGTGCCCACCCCCGCGATCAGTACATCAGCTTTGCCGTCAGTATCGCGCCAGATTTCCTCCGCCGTAGTGCGCCGATGCACCTCCGGATTCGCCGGATTATCGAACTGCTGCGGGATGAAGCTGTTCGGCGTCGCAGCCGCAATCTCTTGCGCGCGCCTTATGGCGCCCGCCATGCCTTCCGGCCCCGGCGTCAGCACCAGATCCGCTCCATAGGCGCGCAGCACCATGCGGCGCTCCTTACTCATCGTTTCCGGCATCGTCAGGATGCAGCGATGGCCGCGCGCGGCGCAGACCATAGCCAGCGCGATGCCGGTATTACCGCTCGTCGGCTCAACAATCACCGTATTAGGGCCGATTTTGCCCGCCGCTTCGGCGGCG
This sequence comes from Alphaproteobacteria bacterium, assembly GCA_017996055.1. Classification (GTDB taxonomy): domain Bacteria; phylum Pseudomonadota; class Alphaproteobacteria; order UBA9219; family RFNS01; genus JAGOHT01. Next base: position 5,907 of record JAGOHT010000054.1, on the reverse strand, counting down.
TCCAGCATCGCCACGCCAATACGATCTTTCACACTATGGGCGGGACTGAAAAACTCTAGTTTCGCCACCACCTCCGCCTCCAGGCCCGCAGCCATGCGATTGATGCGCACCAAAGGCGTGTTTCCGACAAGTTCTGTAACCGAGGCGGCGATCTTCATCAGCAGATTCCTTATTACATTTGTTAAATCGTAAAAGCGTGGTCAAGACAATCGGCTGGCTGCTCCGGCGTCGGCTGCCCGACTGCTTGCGCCGGAATGCCCGCCACAGTCACATGCGGCGGCACGTCGCGCAGCACGACCGAACCACCCGCGACGCGCGCGCAGTTGCCGACACGGATATTGCCGAGCACCTTCGCGCCGACGCTGAGCAGCACACCATCACCGATTTTCGGGTGCCGGTCACCGCGCTCCTTGCCGTTGCCGCCGAGCGTGACGCCATGCATGATGGTGACATCCGCGCCAATCACCGCGGTTTCGCCGATGACCACGCCGGTCGCGTGATCAATGAACAACCCCGCCCCCAGCTGCGCCGCAGGATGAATATCCACCTGCCACAATTCAGAAGCACGGTTTTGCAGCAGCCAGGCGAGCATCGGCTTCTCCTCCTGCCACAATAAGTGCGCGACGCGCTGTGTCGCTACTGCCGCGAACCCTTTGAAGAACAAAAACGGCTGCAGCCAGCTGGCGCAAGCCGGGTCACGCTCGCGATAAGCTTGCAAATCGCGCGCCAGTCCCTGATGCAGCTCGGCACGTTGCGCGAGACGCTCCATGAATAGCGGCAGCAGGGTCTGCGCTTCGCAATCCGGCTGGCCCAAGGCCTGCGCCAAACGGTGCGCTAGCGCGACCGGCAGGCTGTCATGCGTCAGCACCTGACGACCAAACAATCCCGCCAGCGCAGGCTGCGTGACCAGCGCGGCGCTCGCTTCGGCACGCAGCGCGTGCCAGATTTGCGGGAGAGTCAAAGCGGCGGCATTTGCCAAAACCATGAGAGCAACCTATTTTGCCGCCTGAACGGCATGTTGGAGAAAATGAATGCCTGAGCATCTCGCCAAATTTATAGCATGTTTGTTACTGCTGCCAGCATTGTCTCTGGCACGTCCGGCGACGGCACACCCCCATGTTTGGGCGGATTATTGGGTGGAGGTGATCAGCGACCGAGAGGGTATCACCGAGCTGCGCTTCACCTGGCGTTTCGACACGATGTTCAGCGCCATGCTGCGCAACGACCTGAAAATCGGAAAATTAACTCCTGATGCTATCCAAAAGCTGCGCGACAAAGCCTTCGGCAATCTTAAGAATTTTCATTATTACATCTATATCAAGCATGACGGCACCGAGCTGCTGCCGCAGGAAGTGAAGGACTTCGGCGCCCGCGACCATGGCGAGCAGATTGAATATCTCTTCACCATCACCTTGCCCAAGCCAGCCAAAACCTTGGATGTCACGCTTTATGACGAAGAGCTGTATGTCGATATCGGCCCACCGATGCAGGACAGCGGTGCGCCTAGCGGCATCATGGCCAAGGCGCAGCCCAAGCCGCAGAGTTTTGTTACCACAAGCGCACGCAAAGGGGCAAAGGTGCCGGTCTGCACCCAGGAGGCAGGAATGACCAAAACCAACCCGATGTGGGGCAATTATCAGACCTATACCGCGCATTGCGTGGCGGAGGCCCAATGATAGGCAAATTTCTCTGCGCCTTTAGCCTAAGCCTGCTGAGCGTTTCGGCATTCGCCAACCCATTTACGGATGGCAAACCTGCCGCCGCGACGGCACCATTGGCCAGCGTTCTCCCCGCCCCGTTCCTGAGTGAAATTCTGGCGCTGCAGCGCCAAATTCACGATGCCATGACCACGCAGCTGACGGCGCTACGTGATGGTAGCAGTCTTGCGCCGCTCTGGCTCCTGCTCGGCATCGGTTTTGCCTATGGTGTTTTTCATGTGCTGGCGCCCGGCCACGGCAAGTTCATCGTCGGCTCTTATTTCATCGGCAACCGCGCGCGCTGGCGGGAGGCCATGAGCGCTGGTCTAGTTATGGCAATTGGCCACACCATCACCGCCATCGGCATAGTCGTCGGGCTATATATGGTGCTTGGCATAGGCCAGCTCGAAATCATGGCCAAGGCGCGCTATTTCGAGCTCATCGGCTATGGTCTGATTGCGGCCATCGGAGTCTGGTTATTGGCGCGCACCTGGCGTGGCGATAAGCCCGGCTGCGCCCATTGCGGCCACCATCATCATGGTCATGACCACCACGCGCATCATCATGACCACGAACACGCGCATGAGCACCATCATAACGATCACGCGCACCATCACACGCATGCAAAACCACACGGCAATCGCCATGCACTCAGCCTGTTCGGCGCTATCAGCCTGGTGCCTTGTACCGGATCAATGATAATTCTGCTCTTCACCCTGGCGCATCAGATTTTGTGGGCAGGAATTCTCTCCGTCATCGCCATTGCGCTCGGCATGTGGCTGACCATGACACTAATTGCCCTCGCCGCTATCTTCCTGCATCGCAACCTGGCAGGAGATGAAGGCACGCAGCGCCCCTGGCAAAAGCAGTTGCAGCATTGCCTACGCTATGCCGCTGCGCTCTTCGTCATCATCACAGGTAGCGTGCTGTTTAGCGGCGTCCTGCTGGATATGTTACACAGCGCTCCTTAAGCGGCCTCTAAGGCTTTTGTCGTCCGGCGCATGTCTTGCAAATCCCACAAAGCTCAACGACTTGGCGCGTCACGGCGGCGAGGAATTTCTTACCGCTCTTCTCGAAGCCGCTTGGTAGATGCGGCAATTCTTGAACCATGCCACAGGCTGTGCAAATCGCAAATTGTACGCCATGCGAATGACCATCATCGCAGTCAAGTGTCTGACAGGCGATATAAGCGTTCAACGACTCTATGCGGTGAACCAAACCTTTTTTTGTCAGTGTCGCCAAAGCCCGGTAAACCGTGGTCGGTGCCTTAATGCCATCCACCCGCAACTTGTCAAGAATAGCATAGGCGGTAAGCGGTTGCGGCTGACGGCGCAACAGACTCAACACCTGCTGCCCATGCCCGCTTGAACGTGCCACTGGTTGACGTTTGGTTTTCATACCCCATCGTAACGCGCCACAATGAGCAGGACAAGCTGTTGACACGTGTAATGTTATAACATATAAAATACTAACAAACTTCAAGGAGCAAGCCATGATATCCCGCACCAGTCTCACCTTTTGCCTAGCCATCTTTTGTGGCATGGCCAGCCCAGCCCTTGCCGGGCCCATCCCCGTCGTCGCCAGCTTCAGCGTACTAGGCGACATGGTGCAGCAGGTAGGTGGTGATGCTGTCCAGGTCACAACACTTGTTGGCGCCGACGGTGATGCCCATGGCTATCAGACCACCAGCGCCGACCTCAAGGCGGTTGCCAAAGCAAAGCTCACTTTCGTCAATGGACTCGGTTTCGATAGCTGGGCAGAAAAGCTGGTCAAGACTTCTGGCGGAAAGTCCAAACTGGTGACAGTGAGTACTGGCGTAACGGCGCGCACCATGACGGAAGACAGCGATCATGACCACGATCACGGCCACACCGATCCGCACGCCTGGCAGGATCTACGCAACGGCAAAATTTATGTGGAAAATATTGCGACCGCGCTGATTGCCGCACTGCCTTCGCAGGCCGACGCCATCCGCCACCGCGCCGCTGCTTACACGGCGCAACTTGCAACAGAAGATGCCGCCACGCGCGCAGCAATCGCCGCCGTGCCGAATGCGCAGCGCCTCATCATCACCAGCCATGACGCGTTCGGATATTTTGGCTCGGCCTACGATGTGCGTTTCGCTGCCCCCTACGGCCTCAGCACTGAGGGCGAGCCCAGCGCAGCAGCCATCGGCAAGCTGGTTGATCAAATCAAACAGAGCGGGGTCAAAACCGTCTTCATTGAAAATATGACTAACCCGACGCTTATCGCGCAGCTCGGCAAAGATGGCGGCGCCACGGTTGGCAAGACGCTCTATTCCGACGCTCTCTCAGGACCAGATGGCGCGGCACCGAACTATCTCGCTATGTTCAAGAACAACGTTCCACTGCTGGTTGAAGCGATGCAGCAGAATAAGGTTGCTGCGCCGCAATGATGGCTCCATGCTGCTGCCACCTCATCGAAAGGCAGCAGCATGCCCACCATCAACATTGATGATTTTCTGGCAGTCGACATCCGTATTGGCACCGTCACCAAGGCTGAAAGGTTTCCGGAAGCGCGCAAGCCCGCCTATAAGCTGAGCATCGATTTCGGGCCTGAAATCGGCATCAAACGCAGCTCCGCCCAGATTACCGTGCATTATCAGCTGGAGGCGCTGTTGGGGCGTCAGGTGGTGGCCGTCGTCAATTTCCCACCACGCCAAATTGGGCCCTTTCTTTCCGAGGTTTTATGCCTGGGATTCGCTGATTCTGATGGAAAAATCGTCCTCATCAACGCCGACCAACCGGTGCCGAACGGGGCAAGACTCAATTAACCAAGTTAGAATTTTTTGTTTTCACTTAATTGTGGTAAACTACACACAGTCTATATGGAGGCCGCATTATGTCGTTGCTCGAAGTCGTCGAAGAAATTGCATTCATCGAAGCAATCAGAAAGAATCGCGGCAATAACAACAATCGCAACAGTTATAGTCCGCTGAAGATGATAGGAGCCTTATTGTGCTTTGAGGCCTTATCTGAGGGCATGAGCAACCTAGGTCAAGGACTCGGCGCATTGGCCTTAGGCACGGCAGCAGAAGGCGGCTTGTTAGGCGGCGGTCAGGCCGCCGGTTCTGCCAGTGCCGCAGCCGCTTCGATGCCGATTGCAAAGGCAGTGCCGAAAGCAACACCACAACCATCGCTGGGGCTCAATCTCTCCCCGGCTGCACCCGGCATGAGCATGTGAGTTCTTTTCCATAAGCTTTTTAAGCGGCACCATCTTGGTGCCGTTTTCTTTTGTGCGCCATTTGACCCTCACCCGCAAAAGTGTAGAGTAGCGGACGTTCTTAAATCATTCCTGTCATTTCTGAGGCTTACATGACTGAAACGCCGATTTCGAACCTGATGCGCGGCAAGCGCGGGCTGATTATGGGCGTCGCTAACGAGCGCTCCATCGCCTGGGGCATTGCCAGTGTTGCGGCGGCTCATGGGGCGGAATTGGCCTTTACATATCAGGGCGAACCGCTCTTGAAGCGCGTCACCCCGCTGGTGCAGTCTATCGGCGCCAGCATCATGCTACCCTGCGACGTGACCGACGCTGACAGCCTTGCCGCCACTTTTGCCGAGCTCGAGAAGCGCTGGGGCAAGATCGACTTCGTCGTCCATGCCATCGCCTTCTCCGACAAGAACGAGCTGGATGGCCGCTATCTCAACACCACGCGCGACAACTTCCTACGCACCATGGACATCTCCTGCTACTCCTTCACCGCCGTGGCTCGTCATGCCATGCCCTTGATGAAGGATGGCGGCAGCCTGCTGACACTGAGCTATATTGGTGCTGAACGCGTCATGCCGCATTACAACGTGATGGGCGTGGCCAAGGCAGCGCTGGAAGCCAGCGTCCGTTACCTCGCTGTCGATTTGGGTCGTGAAAAAATCCGCGTCAACGCCATCTCCGCCGGGCCTATCAAGACACTGGCGGCGAGCGGCATCGGCGATTTCCGCTACATCCTGAAATGGAACGAGATTAACGCACCGCTGAAGCGCAATGTCTCGCAACAGGAAGTCGGCAACATGGCCCTCTACCTCTTGAGCGACCTCGGCACCGGCACGACCGGCGAGACGCTCTATGTCGATGCCGGTTATCATTCGGTCGGCATGGTCGCGGTCGATGAGATGAATGCGCTCAGCGAACTCGTGACGGCAATGAAGGGCTCAGTCGGCGCGAGCGGTTCATGACCGCCGGTAACAGC
>JAGOHT010000205.1 GCA_017996055.1 Alphaproteobacteria bacterium | reverse complement strand
ATTATTCCCTGATCGGCATCATCCCGATCAACCAGGGCCCCAAGAATTATGGCTATTTTGTCACGGCGTTCAACCGCGCCGTCATTGCTAAAGTCCTCGCCTTTTATGGTGTTACTGAGACACCGGATCGCGCCATGCTGCATGACGCCGTCTCCGAAATGACAAATGTGCTTTACGGCATGTTCAAAACCGAGATGAACCATCTGGGCTATGGCTTTGAAATGAGTCTTCCCACCGTTATCGATACCGAATGGGATGGGCAGAATATGGAGAAACTGATTTTGCCATTCGTCGCAGAAGGTCATCGCTGCCGCATTGTCGTCAGCAACGTTCAGCAACAATAACAACAAACGGGTTGAGCACAGTATGGACGTCAAACAAATTCACCTCCGTCAAAAATTCTCTGCGGCAGATGCCGTAGCCTTACGCGCAATCAACCCGACACTTCTGATCGTTTTCGGTAGTACGGATTATTTTGCGGATGGCCAGCTCGGCAAAACCTTGCGCCAGGAATTTCCGCAAGCAACCGTGATTGGCTGCTCCACGGCTGGGGAAATCGCAGGAACGACCGGGCATGACAATACTTTGGTGATTACTGCGACTGCGCTACCTGGAAGCGTTTTACATGCCGAAGCTGTCGCGATCGCTGAAGGCGCAGCCTCGCGTGCCAGCGGCACGCTGCTTGGCCAGGCGTTGACTCCCCACCAGCCGCAATCGGTTTTTATCCTCTCGCCCGGCTTGAATGTGAACGGTAGTGATCTGGTCAGCGGCCTGCAGAATGCGGTGGGCGCGGACGTCACCATCACCGGCGGTTTGGCGGGCGATGGCGGTCAGTTCAAGCTTACATATACGCTGCTCAACGAGACTATCTACACGCAACATGCTGTCGCCGTCGCCTTCACCCATACTGCCGTGAAGCTGGGTTGCGGCTCACAAGGGGGCTGGCTGCCCTTTGGCCCGGAACGCACTGTTACCCGTGCCGAAGGCAATGTGCTCTATGAGCTCGACGGTAAATCAGCGCTTCAGCTCTATAAAGAATATCTCGGCGATAAGGCCAAGGATTTACCGCGCTCCGGCCTCCTTTACCCGTTGTTGGTACGCGCCAACCGCCAAGACAAAACCGAAATTATTCGCACCATTCTCGATATCGATGAAGCCAAAGGCAGCATTATTCTGGCGGGCAGCATCGAGAATCTGAGCAGCGCCCGCCTGATGCACGCCAAAACCGAAGGCCTGGTGGAAGGGGCGCGGCGCGCCGGGGTGGAAAGCGGCGCGGCCGCCAACCCCAGCTTGGCGATTTTGATTAGCTGCGTCGGGCGCAAGCTGGTGATGGGTGACGATGTTGATGATGAGATTGCAGCGGTGCGCCAGGCTCTGGGCGACAAATGCGTGCTGACTGGCTTCTATTCCTATGGTGAAATCGCGCCTAGCAAGCACAGCCCTGCTGCGCTGTTGCAAAACCAGACCATGACCATCAGCCATCTGCAGGATGCCGAGTAAGCCGTGGTAGAGCGCGGCAAAAAACTAGCGCGGCAGGTTGCACGCTATCTCGGCAGCGAAGCTATCGAGGCCGATCTGGCTAGGTTGCTTGCTGATAAAATCCAAACGGCACAATTGCCGGAATCAGTGCGGTCTCTTTTGGGAAATTTGACCGCTTTTCTGACTGTCGTCGATGCCTCATACGAAAAATATGAGGAGAATGTCGGTATTGCTGAACGCAATCTGGCACTCAGCTCTGACGAGCTGATGAAAGCGAACCGCGCCGTTCGCACCATGGTGAATTGTCTGGGGCAAGGGTTTCTGATGTTTGGTCGCAGCGGCATCTGCGATCCCGTCTATTCGCAAGCATGCCTGACGCTGCTTGAGACCGCGCCAGCGGGCAAACCGATCACCGAAGTGCTGCGGCTCGATGCTGGTCGAGCAGAACGCTTCGAGTCCCTCTTCAAGCTGGTCTTCACGCCGGGCCATGCCATGTCGCTAACTGAGATTATGCGCTTCGCGCCGCGGCGGCTTGAGCATAGTTCGGGGCGGCATCTCGCTATCGATTACCGTGCCGAGCGCGGCGATGACGGCACCGTGACACAGATTGTCGTCATCATCACCGACATTACCGAGCAGATTGCCGCCGAAGCACAAGCTACGGCACACCGCGAGAAAATTGAGTCGATTGAACGTATTTTACAAGATCGGCAAGCTTTTGCGGGCTATGTCCGGCATCTACAATCAACTCTGGCAGACTTCGAAGACGGTACGGCGCTGGCGTTTGATAACGAAACTCTCTTGCGCGAGCTGCATACGCTCAAAGGTGGAGCGGGGGCGTTCCGCCTCGCGGCGTTTGAAGAACAGCTGCATGCTTGCGAAACCGCTATGGCGCAGGCCGCGGATAACCGCCAAGCGGTTATCGAGGATTATCGCCCAAAACTGGAAACGTTGCTCTTGGAGCTGGCTGCGCGCCTGCAGGAGCTGGTTGGCATCGATATCAACAATATGGAACAGCAGACGACGATTGACCGCACGACGATTTACGGTTTTGCCAATGTCCTCGCAGCACGTGGTCTGCCTGATCTGCGTCGCCGCTATATTGAACAAGTCTGCATGGAATCGTTGCAGCAACGTTTCCGATATTTCGACCTGGTCGTCGGCGATATGGCCGAACGGCTGAACAAACGACTGCATCCGGTCAAGTTTGTTACGCCCGACGTCAAAATCATGCCCGGCCCCTACCAGAACGTGCTGGCAGCCTTGGTGCATATTGTCCGCAACATCGTTGACCACGGCATTGAGCCGCCCTCCGTAAGGACGGCGCAGGGAAAAGAGGCCGCAGGCACCATCTCCGTCGCTACCAAGCTGATTGCGCCGCCGCTCAGCGACCGCTGGTTGCACATCCGTATCAGCGATGATGGCGCGGGGTTCGACATGAAAAAACTGCGGCAAAAGCTGAGCGCCTCCGATCCGGCGGCCGAGTGGCTGACCCGACCGGAATGCGAAGTGCTGCACGAAATCTTTGCCCGCGGCACCAGCAGTCGTGATGTCGTTTCGCACTATTCCGGGCGCGGCATTGGCCTCGCCGCACTCTATCAGGAAGTCGTCCGGCTGGGCGGCAAAGCCCACATCGAGACAATATCGGGTGCTGGCACCAGCTTTGACATCACGGTGCCTTATATCATCGACCCTTAGGGCGTAAAAAAGCCCCGGCTCGTTATCAGGCCGGGGCTTAATAGCGAACCGCTTTTAGTTCTTGGCCTTATCGACCAGCTTGTTCTTAGCAATCCACGGCATCATGGCGCGAAGCTTGGCACCCGTCTGCTCGATGGGGTGCTCGGCATTGCGACGGCGCATTGCCTTGAA
>JAGOHT010000204.1 GCA_017996055.1 Alphaproteobacteria bacterium | reverse complement strand
GCTGCCGATAGGAATTGAACCTACGACCCCGTCCTTACCAAGGACGTGCTCTACCCCTGAGCTACGGCAGCAAACCGCGAACATGAGGCGGGCTATTTGCCATAGAACGGGCAGGGAGGCAACCCTTAACCTTTCTGTTTAGGGCTATTTTAAGCAAATCAGCGCGGACATAGCGTTGTCGATGATTGAATTCCTCTCGGCAAGACCATTTGATGTCACAGACAAGCGCACCAGCCCTCAAAATATAAGTTAGCGCGGATTGGTTCCGACGAAAGTATTTCGTTGATTGCCGACGTTATAGGGCAAATTCTATAATCCACGCAAAGCTTTGTAAACTATTGATATTTGGCAAAAGCATATGTTTCAAACAATACGCAACTTGGTTGCTTCCGCGACAGGCCTTTTTGCTCCCACGGAAGCAGAGCGGCGAGCAAGTTACTATGGGAGTGCGCTTGGCACTCCTCCTGATCTTAAGGTTAGTGTGAGCGACACAGCTTATTCACTTCATGTGAACAGAAAGTGGTCGCTGCCGCAGCTTGAAGCCAGCCTTGATTTTGCGTCCCGCATCCTGATGGCTGAGCGCCCAAATTGGCCGCTGAGCATTCACGAGCGTGCCGAAGCAGATGCCTACAGTAATTATCATGGCAAGCCGAGACCGCAAGATATCTCGGACGAAGTCAAAGAGCGTGTGGCCTCTCGTTATACGGAGGTTCATGACTTTCCCAATAGCGCGACGACTGTCGCCACTGGCATCGGCGTGAAGGCTGACCTTGCTGGCAACAAAGACCTGCGTCTTTCTATGACTAAAGATCATATGTTTTTCTGGAAAGAGCAGCCGTCGCCAGACATGCTGATGAAGAAGCTGATCAGAGCGTCTGACCACGTTCTTGCCGCCGTAATGGGGCGGCATCCACTTGTCAGTAATGCTACGCTCATGAAAGCGCAAACGTCTTTTGTCTCGAAGTCGGTGAGTGATCTCTGGACGGTTGCGCCGACAGTAATGAGAAAAGTCGAAAAGGACATAGATTTGCCTGTGTATTCTGAATTAGTAGCGAAGATGCGCGCAAGTTTCGGCGAATATTGCGTTCAGGTTGGGTTGCCCATGCCGACCGCCCATAACCCCGCAATCGGGCTTGGCAAAGCTGGCTTTGCGGTTAAGCAAGCCAAGACCGGCGATAAGCGGACCAGAAGGTTACAAGAGCAGATCACGCAGACAACTGATCAATTGGGCCGTTTGATGTTCCGCCAAGGCGAGTTACAGCGCGTTATTCCTGAAATTGCACAACGTTTGCCTGACATGCGTTTAGCTAATACGGAACTTGTTGGCCTGCTCAAATTCATGAAAGCTGAAGGCGGCACCATTAAGCCGAGCGATCTTGCCGATTACCACACGCTTCGCCCGACGGCGTTAGCGCCGTATCAACAAGATACCGCACCAGTTTCGCCCAACGGCACATTGAGCATCAAGGCACTCCAAGAAAGATTATCGGGCGTGCAACAGGAGTTGGCGGGCGCGCAAAAGACCGCAACGCCTTTCGAAGGGCGCTACGGGCATCTGTATGCCGAAGAAGAAAGAATCGCGCGCCGAAATGCCGATTTGCTAAAGCTGATCGAAGCCGAGATTGAGAAAAAATCACGCGAAACAGAAGCTGCCACACGTGATGCAAAACGACCCGCTCAAGAGAAGGTGCCAGCTATTGTCACGCCTGAAACCCAGGAAACGGGCTTCGGCGAGACATACAAAGATGCTGCGGGCGCGCTCTATGTAAAATGGAAACTGGCCGGGCAAGTAGCTACCGTGCCGTTACCTAAAACTTTCGACGGTATCCAAAAATGGGCCGAAAAGAATTTGGGGGACTATGCCGTCCTTGCCAGTGGCGCCGCAAAAGAAATGAGCGCTTCACTCTATCGGGACAAACCCCAAGGTTATAAGGCGCTGCTGATGGCGGCAAGCTTTGCCGATATGTCGCGCGGCGGCCCCCTGCAGCCTGATACGCGCCAATTCTTCCTCGATATGGAACGCAAGCTTGGCTTTGAAGTTGCTTTGTCTGCCAGCCGTTCCGTGCGCCGGAATTTCAAGAGTGATTATGAAGCCCTGTATGACGGCAAACGCTATGACCTGGACCGTTCTGTCAAATATGGTGACGAGTTCGACCCAACTAGAACAATGCGCCTTTATTTCACCTATGACTCGGCCAACAGGGCGACCGTAATCGGTGGCGGTTTCGCTCATCGCAAGGGTGGGCACGATATGTGACCAACATTGGTCGTCATATCGCCGCAGTTCGCTAAGCCCGGATCATCAAGAAAGCAAATCCGCCCGCCCATAGCGGGCGACAGCATTGCTGCCGGGGTTCGCCTGCTGCTTCAGCCACGCCCACATCTGGTCGCCGAGGCTGAAATGCCACCATTCGCCCCAATGCATAGTGAATCCAGCTCCGAACATCACTCCGCGCAAAAGCAGCCGGTTTTCATGCACGGGGGCATCGCGCCCGGCGAAATAATCCGGGTTGGAACGGTCGGAATTCTCATCGATGGGTGACCCCATATCCAGCTCCTGCCCATCCGCCTCCGCGAGCGTGATATCCAGCGCCGCGCCAGTGCTGTGCGGCGGCGGCGTGGCCGGGTCGGTGCTCGGCATCGCCCAAAAGTTGTAAACCCGCTCCCACAGCGCCGCCCGCTCGGCCTCCGGCACCGTTTCTGGGGCTCGCCCGCCGGAAAGCTGGCGAAATTCATGCTCCACCATGAAATGCTGCACACTATTGGGCCGGTAAGCATCAAACAGCTTGATTCGGCAGCCCGGGCGGCGGGCGCTGAGGCCGGCTTGTGCCGCCGTTAAGGCCTGCACGACGCCTTGGCGCAGCAGCCACGGGTTGGCCGCGCCATAAGGTGCCCCCAGCGCGGCATAAGGCGCGGGGCTGGTAAAAGCAAACAAGTCGGCGGGCAGCGGCACCAAAGGTTCGCCGCACTCGGTAATCGGTATTGTCCGGTAAGCTTTCATGCGATAAGCAATTCCTATGGAAAAAACGCCCGACCAGCCCAAGCCTAGCGCCAAACAGCAGCAACGGGAAGCCCGCCGTGCAGCCGCCATGCGAGAGAATTTGCGCAAGCGCAAGGCACAGGCCGCGGCGCGCAGCAGTGAAGAAGAGGAGGCCTGAATGGCCGTATTGCCAGACCACTGGATTCGCACCCAGGCGCAGACCAACAAGATGATCGAGCCCTTTGTCGAGAAGCAGCAGCGTGCGGGCATGATCTCCTATGGCCTGTCGTCTTATGGCTATGACGCGCGCGTCGCCGACGAGTTCATGATTTTCACCAATGTCGATAACGCGATTGTTGACCCCAAGCAGTTTGCCGAAAGCAGTTT